>JALVFB010000210.1 GCA_027030295.1 Hyphomicrobiales bacterium | reverse complement strand
TGCGGGGCAAGCGGCGGAACGGTGCCTATCTAATGCAGTGGCGTGCGCATTGCAAGCCGCTTGTGCGCATGTCCGCCAGTTCCTGCATGCATGGTTGACCGCACCTTTCCCTGTTCCCTATCGCACCGGCGGCACGATCACCAGCCGCGCCCGGCAGGCGCTGCGTCGCTCGTTCTCGCCACAGCGCGAAGGCCGCCCGGTGGGGGAGAAGCACACCCGCACTTCCTTCAACAGGGCCTTTCCGCGCCCCCGTCCGGAGCAGACGACGGCGAAGCTGTCCTGAGTGAATCCCTTTTCGCGATTGGCTTCGGCGAACTCCCGCGCGATCTGCCCCGGCGCGCGTTTCAGCGCCTGGTTGGGCCGCTGATAGGCCGGCGGGATGCGCACCATGCGAAACAGCTTTTCCGCCAGCCCGAAATAGGCGCGCGGCGACAGCCCGGAACAGGTGCCATGCTTGCGCCATTCGTGAATCACCAGCCCCTTCGAGGGCATCACGTCCAGCACCTCGCGGATGACCGCATCCGGCACGAAGCGCTTCGCGCCCCGGCAGTTGCTGGGCCAGCCACGGCGGAACTGCGGCCACAGCCCGTGCAGCACGAAGCCCTTCGCCGCGCCCGGCCGGCATTGCGCGTCACGCCGCCGGTTGCCCCGTTCCAGGCAATAGGTGGGCGACCAGGACATGGAGAGCACCTGATAATCGAACAGCCCCGGCCGCTCGCCAGCGGCCCACGTCCCCGGCGATGCCAGCGCCAGCAGCAGCGCCGTCAGAATGCCCGCCAGCCCGGCGCGTCCAGTAGTTTGCATGTCGTTTCGCCCCCTTCGTCATGATGATCGGTTTCAGCGCCTGCTTCGCCAGTTCGCGTGGCGCACCGGCGGCAGGCCAGCCTGCGCACGATAATACGCGCGGATGCGATTCGCCAGATACCAGCGCCGCCGTTCATACAGCGGGTGGTTGCTGCGGAAGAAATTTTTCAGCCCCGCTTCTTCCCGGAAATGGCGTTTCAGATAGTCGAAGGTTTCCAGCGCCACCTGTGGCCGATAGCCCGCCAGCACCAGCAGATGCAGCCCTTCGCCATCGGCATCGTATTCCTGCTGTCGCGAATAGACGTTCAGTGAGGTGTTCACCAGAAACGACAGGGATTCGCCCAGCCAGCGCATGCGCATCCTGCCCGCCAGCACCTCGCGCGAGAAACGGTGCGCACGGCGCGCCATGTCCTTCTTTTCCTTCGCCGCCCACACATGCCCCAGCAGATTGTGCGCCATCTCGTGTGCCAGCACGGTGGCGATGCGTTCATCCGTCCGCAACAGGTCGATCATGCCGGTGGTGATGAACAGGTGTCCGCCGCCGGCGGTGAAGGCGTCGGCGGATTTTTCATCCACCAGATAGACGCGCCAGCGCGCCGGCCACGGGCTTTCCCGCCGGGCCACCCGCGCCAGGCGCCGGACGATGGCTTCCACCCGCCCGCGTTGGCGCTTGTCATGCGACAGCTTCACCTTTTCCAGCACCTTGCGCGCCAGGTCGTCGCCCAGCTTCTGCCGGGCCGCCCGCGAGGGCTGGTCGGGGGTGAAGGCGGCGTCGATCTTTTTGTTCAGGTCGGAAAGAAACGAAAAGGTTCCCGGACCGTCGCCATCCGCGTTTTTTCCCGCCGGGGCGGACGACCGCTTTTTCCTGTCGGCGTGCTTGCCGGCGGAAACCGGCGGAAGGCCCGCGCCCGCCACCGGCGCGGCGGTGGGCCGGGGCGGCGCGTCATCGCCCAGCAGTTTCAGAACCGTGGCGTCGTCGTTCACGCAGGCGGCAAGCCACAGGGCCAGCGCCAGCGGCGCCATCCGGCGCAATGGGCCGGCCCACCATGTCCAACCTGCCCGCGACCTCATGATTTATCCCGTTCCGCCATCAACGCATTGAACAGGATGAATTTATCGCCTGCGCAGCGCGGAAACAATGACGCAACGCCCACTTTCGTGCAAAAAGACCGAATATGGCGCGGAAAAAGGCGATTCATGCGCTCTTGCCGCCGGGCTGCCCGCGCTCCATTCGCCCACACGTGCCGCGCTCACTCCGCGGCCATGAGCTGACGGCGCATCGGCGAAGCCGGATAGGTGCCGAGAATGCGCACGGAGGTGGAGAAGAACTCCAGCTCCTCCAGCGCCAGCCGCACGGAGCGTTCGTCCGGGTGTCCCTCGATGTCGGCATAGAATTGCGTGGCGTGAAAGCGCCCGCCGATCTGATAACTCTCCAGCCGCGTCATGTTCACGCCGTTGGTGGCGAAGCCGCCCAGCGCCTTGTAGAGCGCCGCGGGCACGTTGCGCACCTTGAAGATGAAGGAGGTGATCACCGGCCCGTCCTCCGGCGCGACCCGAACGGGCCTCCTGGCCATGATGAGAAAGCGCGTGGTGTTGTGCGCTTCGTCTTCCACATCCTCGCGCAGGATATCCAGCCCGTAGATCTCCGCCGCCAGCTTCGGCGCGATGGCCGCCGCCGTCACGTCGCCGCGCTCCGCCACTTCGCGCGCCGCGCCGGCGGTGTCCGCCGCCACCTGCGCCTTCACCCCGAGCTCGCGGATGAGCT
>JALVFB010000209.1 GCA_027030295.1 Hyphomicrobiales bacterium | reverse complement strand
CGGCGTCGCGCCAGACGCGGGCCGCCGCCGGCGGGCGGGTGGAGCGGATCTTCACGAACAGCGGCAACGCCTCTTCCGGCGATTGCGGGAGGGGCGCGTCGCCCAGCCAGTTGACCGCGCGCAGGGTGATGCGACGGCGGGCCAGCGCCGCCTTCGGGCCGACGATGACGCGGTTGGTTTCTTTCTCGATGGTCACGACATAAAGCGGTTCGCCAATGGTCACGCCCAGGCCGCGGCGCTGGCCGATGGTGAAACGGGCGATGCCTTCGTGGCGACCCAGCACGCGGCCATCGACGTGCACGATGTCGCCCGGCACGCGGGCCTGTGGCGCCAGGCGGTCGATGAGAGCGCGGTAGCCGGCCGCCGGCACGAAGCAGATGTCCTGACTGTCCTCCTTCCGCGCCAGATTCTCCAGACCCAGCCCGGCGGCCAGCTTGCGCACCTCCGGCTTTTCCAGGCGGGCCAGCGGAAAGCGCAGGAAGTTCAACTGCTCCTGCGTGGTGGCGTAGAGAAAATAGCTCTGGTCGCGGGCCATGTCGGCGGGCGTGAAAAGGCCGTAACGCGGCGCGCCCGATTCATCATCCGGCAGGCGGCGAATGTCGGCGTAATGACCGGTCACCAGCGCCGCCGCGCCAAGCTGACGGGCTTTTTCCATCAGCGCGGTGAACTTGACCGTGCGGTTGCAGTCCACGCAGGGGATGGGCGTGCGGCCTTCCAGGTAGGCGCGCACGAACGGGTCGATGACGTCGCGGCGGAAGTCCGCCTCCATGTCCAGCACATAGTGCGGAATGCCCAGCCTTTCCGCCGCCAGCCGCGCGTCCATGATGTCGCGCCCGGCGCAGCAGGTCTTCCTGCGCGCCGCTTCTTCCGCATCCTCGTGCAGGCGCAGGGTGATGCCGATGACCTCGTATCCGGCGGCCTTCAACAACCCGGCGGTGGTGGTGGAATCCACCCCGCCGGACATGGCCACCACCAGCCGCGCGCCGGCGGGCATGTCCATGGCCGCCCGTATGGACGCCAGCATGCCTTCCGCAATCTCCGGCAGAATGTTCATGGGTAAAGACATACCTTCGCGCTCTGCGGGCGGGATTCGCCCTGTTCTGTTCTGAAGCAGCGCGCCGATGATTTTAGCAAATTGTTTGCCTTCGCTTAGACGTTTCTTAAAGCGCGAAGGGGTAGATTGCCAGTGGTTGATGGCGGATGGTTCGTCCGCGGTGTGTGTGTAAGTTCGTGTCAGGTGTAATGCGTATGAACAATCCCGTCTTGTCTCGTGCAAGGGTCGTGATCGGGCCGGATGGCTCGCCCCTTTCCATTGCCGATCTGCCGCCGCCGGGCACCCGGCGCTGGGTCATCCGCCGCAAGGCGGAGGTGGTGGCGGCGGTGCGCGGGGGGCTGCTGTCGCTGGAAGAGGCGTGCGAGCGCTATGCGCTGACGGTGGAGGAATTCCTGAGCTGGCAGCGCGCCATCGACAAGCATGGGCTGAAGGGCCTGCGTACGACACGATTGAAGGAATACCGGGCGTAAAGGCCGGTTCCACGCAACATGAAAGGCCTCCGTGGCGCTTGTGAAAGGCGCTGCGGGGGCCTATGTCGTTTAGGGAACGGACAGGGTTTCGGGGAGCGGCTCATGCGCATCGTGTTCATGGGATCGCCGGATTTCGCGGTGCCGACCTTGCGGCGGCTGGCGGAAAGGCATGATGTCGCCGCGGTCTATACGCAGCCACCGCGGCCGGCGGGGCGTGGCAAGAAGAACCGGCCCACGCCGGTGGCGCGGGCGGCGGCGGAGATGGGCATAGAGACGCGCTGGCCGAAGTCCCTGCGGCCGAAGGAAGAGCGGGCGCGGCTGGCGGCGCTGGAGCCGGAGGCCATCGTGGTGGTGGCCTATGGGCTGATCCTGCCCGAGGCCGTGCTGAACATTCCGAAGCATGGCTGCTACAACCTGCATGCGTCGCTGTTGCCGCGTTGGCGCGGGGCGGCGCCCATTCAGCGCGCCATCATGGCCGGTGACGAAACCACCGGCGTGTGCGTGATGCGCATGGACGCCGGGTTGGACACGGGCGATGTGTGCGGCTGTTACGAGGTGGCCATCACCGAGGGCATGACCGCCGGGGAGCTGCATGACGTGCTGGCGGAAAAGGGGGCGGCGCTGATGGCCGCCGCGCTGGACGAGCTGGAGCGGGAAGGTTCGCTGGAATGCATTCCGCAGCCGACGGTGGGCGTTACTCATGCGCCGAAGATCGACAAGCGCGAGGCGCGCATCGACTTCTCACGTCCGGCGCGGGAGGTGCTGGCGCAGATCCATGGCCTGTCGCCCTATCCCGGGGCGTGGATGCTGCTGCCCAGGCAAGGGGAGGCGTCTTCCGCGGTGCGGGTGAGGGTGCTGAGGGCGGAGCCGGCGTCGGGTGCGGGCATGCCGGGAGAGGTGATCGACGACGATCTCGCCATCGCCTGTGGCGAAGGGGCCATTCGCCCGCTGCTGTTGCAGCGCGAGGGCAAGGCGCCGATGGAGCGCGTGGCCTTTCTGCGCGGTTTTCCGGTGGCGAAAGGCACGCGCGTGGTGGCGAGCGAGAATGCCTGAAACGGA
>JALVFB010000208.1 GCA_027030295.1 Hyphomicrobiales bacterium | reverse complement strand
CCCTGCCCTACTGGCCGGTGTTCCGGTGGCTGCAGGAAACCGGCGGCATTTCGCGGCGGGAGATGCTGCGCACCTTCAATTGCGGCGTGGGCATGGTGGCCATCGTGGAACGCGACGCCGTGGACGAATTCATGTTGATGATGGCCAATGAGGGCGAACAGCCGTTCATCCTCGGTGAACTGGTGGAGCGCACGGGCGATGCCGTGCTGTTCGAAGGCGGGCTCGGAAGCGCGGCATGACGGCAAGACGGCGCAAGCGGGTGGCGGTGCTCATTTCCGGGCGCGGATCGAACATGGCCGCGCTCATGGAGGCCGGCAAACGCCCGGATTGTCCATACGAGATCGTCGCCGTCATTTCCAACCGCCCGGATGCGAAGGGGCTGGAAACGGCGCAGGCAGCGAGCATCGCCACGGCGGTGGTGGATCACAAGGCTTTCGATTCGCGCGCGGCCTTCGAGGAGGTGCTGCACGAGACGCTGCTTTCCTTCGGCGCGGAGCTGGTGGCCTGCGCCGGGTTCATGCGCATCATGACCGCCGGATTCGTTCAGCGCTGGGAAGGTCGCATGCTGAACATCCACCCTTCCCTGCTGCCGCTGTTCAGGGGGTTGCACACGCACCGCCGGGCGCTGGAGGCGGGCGTGCGGGTGCATGGGGCGACGGTGCATTTCGTGACCGCCGAACTGGATGGCGGGCCGATCATCATCCAGGGCGCGGTGCCGGTGCTGCCAGACGACGACGAGGATGCGCTGGCGGCACGGGTATTGCGCGTGGAGCACCGCATCTATCCGGCGGCGCTGTGGCAAGTGGCGGCGGGCGCCTGCCGGCTGAAAGGCGGGCGGGCAATCATGAACGGCTGGCCGTTTGACGAGGAGGCACGGCTGATCGCGCCCGTGGCGAACATTCCCCTTTCCTGAAAACGCGGAAACGCCCGAAGGCCGTTGCCGGCTCTCCGGGCGTCCCGCTTGCGAGAGAGAACGGCTGTCGCTCTCGCTTCGCCCCGGTTGTCCTTCGCATGCCCGGAAGAATACATCATTCGGGCAATATTGGAAGCCTCATGCCTCCTTGCTTTCCCCGGTGTTCTCGCCGGCTTCTTCGGATTCGGAGGTTTCGGCGCTCTCCTCTCCTTCCTCGCCGGCTTCCTCCGCCTCGATTTCCTCCAGCACCTGCTCGATGACGTCCGGCTGCTCCTCGCGTTCGCCGATGAGGATCTCGCCCTTCGCCTGCAACTCGGCCTCTTCCTCGTTGCGCGCCACGTTCAGGGTGATGGTTTCCACCACCTCGCCGTGCAGGCGCACCTTCACGTCATGCAGGCCGATGAGCTTGATGGGTTTTTCCAGCTGCACGGCGCTGCGCGGCACCTCCACCTCGAACTCCTCCTTCAGCGCGTTGGCGATGTCGCGGGTGGTGACGGAGCCATACAGGTGGCCGGTTTCGCCGGCGGCGCGGATCATCACCATCTGCGCGCCGCGAATCTTCTCCGCCTGCTTTTCGGCCGCGGCGCGGGCCTCGGCGTTGCGCTTCTCGATCTCCTCGCGCTCGCGCTCGAAACGCTCCATGTTCGCTTCCGTGGCGCGCAGCGCCTTGCCCTGCGGCAGCAGATAGTTGCGGGCGTAGCCGTCCTTCACGGTCACCACGTCGCCGAGATTGCCCAGTTTCTCGATACGCTCCAGCAGAATGATCTTCATCGGTTCTTCTCCTTTTCCGGTTGTGTGATCATGATCGTCCGTCGGTTGGTCCCCGCCAGAGGCCGCGGATGCCGAAGCCGGCTTCCGCCAGCCCGATGAGCAACAGCAGCGGCCCCACCAGCCCGGTGAGCGTCAGCAGCGCCGCGTAGAGCATGCCCAGCGCCACCGGCCGCCAGGGCTGGTTTTCGACCCATGTGTGCACCACCGCCAGTCCCAGGATGGCGAAGGCGGCCATGAACGCGACGGCGAAGATTTCGCCGATCAGCCCGGGCAACCCAGGCAGCAGAGCGGCCAGCGACAGGCCCGCCAGCCCCAGCAGCGCGGTGCGCGGAAAGGCCAGGCGCGCAAAGCGCGATGGCGGGCGGGCGGAAAGCCCGAAACGCCGGGCCAGCGCATCCGCCAGCCGGAAACCGGCCCACAGCGACAGCAGCCACATCACGGCCGCGCCGAGCGGCGCCATCTTCACGAACGCCATCAAGAATTGCGCCCGCTGTTCTGCGGAAAGCTCCGCCGCCAGGCCGGTGGCCCGCATGCCCCGTTCGGCCAGATGTTTCAGCGCGGCCTGTATCTCCGGCAGCGTCTGCCCCTGCGTCAGCAGGCTGATGGCGGTGGCGGCGGCGGCCAGCCCGGCCATCCACAGCAGCAGGCGCCCTTCCGGATACCACTCGTTGCCCGTGGCATCCGCCGGTTCGCCTTCCATGCCGCCGGCGGCGGGACGATGCTGGCGCGCCAGATGCGACAGCCAGGCGGCGGGCGCGCCGGCCAGCAGGGCATGCATCAGCGCCGCCTTCGGCCCCAGCATCATGGCCAGCACCACCAGCGCGGAAAGCGCGCCGATGGCGGCGGCCGGCCAGCCGAAGGCCAGCCCGACCATGAACAGCGGCGCGGAAACGAGAAAGAAGATGATCAGGGAAAAAAGCGATGG
>JALVFB010000207.1 GCA_027030295.1 Hyphomicrobiales bacterium | reverse complement strand
CGTCCATGATGCCGCCGTCGTCATTGAGCAGAAAGCCATAGCGCATGTGGCCGGGCTTGAGCTTCAACAGCGCCGCCGGATTGAGCCGCTCCATGGCCGCAGCCACGGCCTGCCAGTCCGGCCCCATCAGCGAGGCCTGGCCCATGTGGGAGACATCGAACAGGGAGGTAGATTCGCGCGTGTGGTTGTGCTCGGCGATGATGCCCTCGTATTGCACCGGCATGGCGTAGCCGGCAAACGGCACCATGCGCGCGCCCAAGCGCTCGTGCAGATCGAATAGCGGGGTCTTTTTCAGATCGTCCGGGGTGGCCATGGCGGCTCCTCTTGGTTCCGGTTCGGGCAACGGGTGCCTGCCGCCTTGCGGCGCATGATGGCGCAAACACCCTGTCGCCCCACTCTGTCCGGAACCTGAGAGAATCACCCGCCAAACCCTGAACAGGCGGGCTTACCCCCTTCGGTGGGTTGCGGGCCTGCCGCAACCGCTCTCCAGAGATCCCATCTCCCGCGCGGTCCTTTTGCCTGAGAGTTTCCTGGGGCGGTTGCTCCTTCGGCGGCGCTCTGTTGGCCCGGCACCGGGCCGCAAGCGCGCTCTCCCGCGCGGGATGCAGCAGGATGCCCCAAGGGTTCACGAGGCGAGGCAAAGAGTCAAGATGGCGGAATGTTTTTCCGTCGTGCGGGCTGGCGCGAACGGGCGCGGCGGGATAAGGAAAGCTGCATGAGCGCACAAGCCGACATCCGCCTGTTGCTGGCCGCGCCGCGCGGGTTCTGCGCCGGGGTGGAGCGGGCCATCGCCATCGTCGAGGAGGCGCTCAAACGCTTCGGCGCGCCGGTGTTCGTGCGCCATGAAATCGTGCACAACCGGCATGTGGTGGAAAGCCTGCGGCGCAAGGGCGCCATCTTCGTCGACGAGCTGGACGAGGTGCCCGACGGCACCGACCGGCCGGTGATCTTCTCCGCGCATGGCGTGGCGCGCGCGGTGGTGGAGGAGGCGCGCCGCCGCAACCTCTTTCACATCGACGCCACCTGCCCGCTGGTGTTCAAGGTGCATCACGAGGCGCAGCGCCACCATGCGGCAGGCAGGCACGTGCTGCTCATCGGCCATGCCGGACACCCGGAGGTCATCGGCACCATGGGGCAGTTGCCCGATGGCGCCATCACTCTCGTCGAGACGCTGCAGGATGCCGAGACCGTGACCATCCCCGAAGACGCCACCGGCGTGGCCTACGTGACCCAGACGACGCTGTCGGTCATGGACACCCGCGCCATCGTCGAGGCGCTGAAGCGGCGCTTTCCCGACCTGCAAGGCCCATCCAAGGATGACATCTGCTATGCCACCACCAACCGCCAGGAGGCGGTGCGGGCGCTGGCGCAGCGCGCCGACGTGGTGCTGGTGGTGGGCGCGCCCAATTCGTCCAACTCGCGCCGGCTGGTGGAGGTGGCGGCCGAGGCCGGAGCGCGGGCGCAACTGGTGGAACGCGCCACCGACATCGACTGGCAGGTCATCACGCCGGGCATGACCGTGGGGATCACCGCCGGGGCCTCGGCGCCGGAGGTGCTGGTCAGGGAGGTCATCGACGCCTTTCGCGACCGCTTCGGCGCTGTGGCGGTGGAGGAATTGCGCCTGCGCGACGAGGACGTGTCCTTCAAGCTGCCGCCGGAAGTGCGCCGGCAAGCCTGAATCTCATTCGTCATCATCGAGCAGGGACTTCAGACGATAAAGCAGCTCCAGCGCCTCGCGCGGCGTCAGATCGTCCGGGTTCGTTTCTTTCAACGCTTCCAGCGCGGCGCGGGCCTGTTCGGGCAATTCCGGCGCGGCAGGGCCGGGCCGTTCCACGACGGCGGAAAACAGCGGCAGATCGTCGACGATCTGGCGCGCGCGCCCGGCCTGCCCGCCTTCCTCCAGCTGGCGCAACACCTCCTCGGCGCGGGCGATGACCGTCGGCGGGAGGCCCGCCAGCCTGGCCACCTGAATGCCATAGGAGCGATCCGCCGCACCGGGGCCGACCTCGTGCAGGAACACCACCTCGCCCTTGTATTCCCGCACCTTCATGGTGACGTTGGCAAGATTGCGCAGCCTTCCCGCAAGAGCCGTAAGCTCGTGGTAGTGGGTGGCGAAAAGCACGCGCGAGCGATTCACGTCGTGCAGGTGCTCGATGACGGCCCAGGCGATGGCCAGACCATCGTAGGTGGCGGTGCCGCGCCCGATCTCGTCGAGAATCACCAGCGAGCGTTCCGTGGCCTGATTGAGGATGGCCGCCGTTTCCACCATCTCCACCATGAAGGTAGAGCGCCCGCGCGCCAGATCGTCCGCCGCGCCGACGCGGGAGAACAGCCTGTCGATGACGCCGACATGCGCGCTCTCCGCCGGCACGAAGGACCCCGCTTGTGCCATGACGGCAATCAGCGCGTTCTGGCGCAGGAAAGTGGACTTGCCCGCCATGTTGGGGCCGGTGAGCAGCCAGATGGCCTTTGCCGGCATTTCCTCCAGCGGCGGCGTGGGCGGCACGGCGCGCTCTTCATCGGTCGAGGCAGTCAGGCTCGTTTCGTCGAAGCCTGCCGGATCATCCGCCTTGCCCGCCAGCAGGAAACAGTCGTTGGGCACGAAGTCGCCGCCTTC
>JALVFB010000206.1 GCA_027030295.1 Hyphomicrobiales bacterium | reverse complement strand
CCTTCGGATTCAGCCCCCCCAAGATGGCCTTGCGCGCATGAATGACGAAGGTGCGCACCCCGGCCGCGGCCACCGTGTCGATGAAGCCGGCGAGCGCCTCGTCGGAATCGATCTCGTCCACCCCGATGCGGCATTTCACCGTGATGGGCACCGCCCGCCCCGTGGCCTTTACCGCCTCCGCCATGGCTCTCGCGCAGGCCGCCACCGTCCGCGGCTCCCTGAACAGCACCGCGCCGAAGCGCCCCTGTTGCACCTTGTCGGACGGACAGCCGACGTTGATGTTGATGGCGTCATAGCCCCACTCGGCGCAGATGGCGGCGGCCTCGGCCATTTGCGCGGGGTCGGAGCCGCCCAATTGCACCACCACCGGGTGTTCCTCCGGGCTGAAGTCCAGAAGCCGCGCGCGGTCGCCGCGCAAAACGGCGGCCGCCGCCAGCATCTCGGTGTAGAGCACCGCGCGGCGCGTCAGGATGCGGTGGAAGAACCGGCAGTGCCGATCCGTCCAGTCCACCATCGGGGCGACGGAAAAGGTTTTCGGCCAGTTTTGTGGCGTATGCATGTTCATGCGCTTGTTCCGGACGGTCATGCCTCCCGGCGAAAGCACGAAACCCCGCCCGTGCGCAAGAGCGGGCGCTCATTCTTCCGAAGTGTGAAGGACGGGCGAGGGCGTGAAGCGAACGTTCATCCCGCCACCGGCTTCTTGCAGATCTCGCCCGTTTCGGCGAACTGGCGCAATGCCGCCATGTCGGGCACGATCACGTGATCGCGGTGAATTTCGATGCCCATCTGCTTCAGCCGCTTCAGCGCGCGTGAGAAGCTCTCCGGCTTCATGCCCAGGCGTGCCGCGATGAGGCCCTTTTCATAGGGCAACTGGACATGCACCCTGCCTTCATCCCTATCCGGGCACAGCCCGAGGAGAAAATCCGCCACCCGCTGGCATCCCGTCTGCGATTTCAGATGCTCCAGCTCCGAAACCAGGTAGCCAATGCGATGATAGGCCGCCTTCAGCATGCTCATGGCCAAATGGGCATTGCGCAGCAGCACCTCGCGAAAGTGCGGAATGGGCACCCGCAACAGCCGCGAATCCGCCGCCAGCTCGGCGGTGGCGGGATATTTGCCCTCCAGGAACACGCTGGCCTCGGCGATGGCGTTGCCGCGCCCGAACACGCCCAGGATCACCTCGCTGCCATCGGGCGCGTGGCGCATTACCTTCACCAGGCCGTCCAGGATGATGTAGAACGCCTCGGCATCGTCGCCATGCTGAAACAGCAGTTTGCCACGCGGGAAGTCGCGGGGCAGGGCGTTGCCCAGCACGTCGCGCAACTCGATATCGGACAGCCCGGCGAACAGGGGCACTTGCCGGACGGCGGCCATGTCCTGTTCATCGAGGGCGTGTTCGTGAATGTTCATGAGCACTTCAGCCGCTCTGTTGCTTCCTGCCGTCATGCGTCCCCCGCCGCCGTAAGGTCAGCTCCCGAACAGCCGCGCCAGAATGCCTTTCCGTTCCTCTTTCTCTTGCGGCGGAGCGAGATCGGCCGCCAGCACCGGGCGTGTGCGCGAGATGGTCCAGCGCGGCGGTACCGGCTCCGTGCTGCAACTGCATGAACTCCCCATCTTGCGCGGATCGAACACCTTGATAAAGGTGGGGTTTCCCGTGTCGTCCAGGTAGATGAAGCCGCAGTAATCCTCGCGGTGGCGCCGCCGCAGGAAAGCCTCCGCCTCGTCCAGGAAGGCCAGGAATTCGGCTGCCGGCGTGGGATGTTCGGGAATGGAGCGATCGGAGAAGTCGCGCACGAACCAGCCTTCCGGCTCTTCGCGCAAGCGAGCCCACAGGTCATCGAATTGTCGCCACTGCAACAATCCTTTCAAATGCCCGCCATACAGCGCTTCATAGGAAGCCGCCGTCATCGTCCTCACCTCTTCCCGATCGACTGCGCCTGCCAGTATGGCATTGAAGTTTCCGGGCCGCAAGACGAAAAGCCCGCAGGCGCTGAAAGCTCCCGCGGGCGAGGCATGTTGTTTCGGTCAGAGTGGCCGCGCGCTCAGGCAAAGCCGAGGCGCTTCAGGATCTTCGTCAGCGGACAGAAACCGGTCAGCCCGGCCTGGAACAGGTTGGCCCCCACGAACAGGGTGAACCACAGCCAGCTCGGCTGCGACAGGTCCGCCTGCCCGAAGAAATGAGCCAGGATGAGGCTGATGAGCACGAAGGCTCCCGCCAGGGTCATGGTCAGGCTTTGCGCCGTCATGCCGCTTCCTCCTTGTCGTGCTGCACCGGGGCGCAGGGATGGTTCCGCTGCCGCGCCCGTTCGCGAATCTCTTCCAGCATGCGCTGGTCGGTCTGATATTGTTCGTCGTCCAGCAGGCTCTTGCGCGTGGCCTCCACCACTTCGCGCTGCCACGGCTCCAGCGCGCCGGCCAGATGATAGCAGATCCATTGCGCCTTCCTGTCCACGGCCACGACCCCGGATTCCCGCAATACGGCCAGATGCCGCGACACCTTCGGCTGCGGCAGATCCAGAATGCGCACCAGCTGGCAGACCGAGAGCTGCGGCTCGGTCGCCAGCAGCAGCACGATGCGCAGCCGGATGTCGTTGGAAAGCGCGTGGAAGAAGTGCGTTTGCTGTTCCATGACGTGTTTCATGCCCCCAATATGAAGAGCCCCTCATATTCGGTCAAGATGATAAATGCCACATATGGCGGAAAGTGGTAAATACGTCCCCCTCGGCTTTCGGAGCGTGAAACGGCGGTGGCCGGGCGGCGTCATTCTTCCGCGCTCTTCGACAGCAGCTCCGGCAGCCGCAGCCGCGCGGCGGGAAGCGCCTTGCCCTGGGGCGCGAACAACCGATTCGTCAGGAAATGGGCCGTCAGCCGCAACCCGGCGGCGATGTCCGCCACGCTTGGCGGCGGGGCGTTGTGCGCATGCAGGAAGGCCGGCAGCGCCAGCAGCCTGTCCGCCCACGGCGCTCCCGCCTGCCGGCTGGCCGCCCGTCCGGTTCTGGGCGACACCCAGGCCAGGTCGTCGCTGGCGCCGGTGAGCGCGCAGCGCGAGAGATCAAGCCCATAGCCCAGCTCCGCCAGCAGCGCCAGCTCGAACCGCGCCAGCAGCGCCGTGCAGGAGAGAGGCGCGTCCAGATGCGCCAGCACCAGCGTCGCGCCATCGAACAGGCGCGGATGCGCCTCCCGCTCCGGACACAGCGCCAGCGCCGCCACCACCGCCTGCAACGCCGCCAGCGCCACCCTGTTCTCAAGCGCTCCGGCGGCATGCTGGGCCGCCGGCTCCAGCGCCAGCGTGCCCAGTTGCTCCGGCGTGCGCGCCCGCCATTCCGCCCGCGCGACGTTGCCCGCCTGCAGCCAGGCGCGCTTGCGCCGCCCCGCCCCGCCATGAACCATTCCCCGCCAGCGTCCATGATCGCGAGTGAAGACCTCGGCGATGACGTGGTTTTCGCCATGCCGGCGCGTGCCGATGATGATGGCCTCGTCCCGCCAGTGCATGCGTTTCTCCCCGTTTCCGCCGTTGGAAACGTTTCCTCTTGTCTTTGGCCGCGTGCGAGTCCATCATTTGCACGACCTGAAGGCAACCAGGGAGCTGGCATGAATCAGGCGAAATTCAATATCGGCGATGTGGTGCGGCACAGGCTGTTTCCCTTCCGCGGCGTGATATTCGATGTCGATCCGGAGTTCGCCGACACCGAGGAGTGGTGGCAATCCATCCCGGCCGACGTGCGCCCGCGCAGGGATCAGCCCTTCTACCACCTGTTGGCGGAAAACGAGGACGGCGAGGAATATATCGCCTACGTCTCCGAGGAGCATCTGGAGCACGACACCTCCGGCATGCCCATTCGTCATTCGCAGGTGGAGGAGTTTTTCGTGCTCTACGATGCCGAGCGCCACTCCTACGAGATTCCTTCCGAATTCATCAACTGAACCACTGCGCGAAGTGTCGGAGTGGCGCCCGGGAGAATCTCGCGGACGCCTATTTCGTTTTCCTTGCCCGCGCCGCCTTTTCGGCATCCAGCCACCACGTATCCAGCACGCCGCGGGCATATTTCGGCTTCACCTTCGGGCGGGAAAACCTGTCCCACCAGGCGATGGTGTGGCTGGCCTTGAACCAGTGCGGCACCCAGAAGTGCAGCGCCCGCAAGCTGCGATCCAGCGCCTTGGCGGCGGTGATGAGGCTGGTGCGCGTTTTCGCCGCCACCACCTTCTCGATGAGCGCATCCACCCCGGCGTTGGCGATGCCGGCGATGTTGTAGCTGCCCGCCATCATCGCCGCCGCCGAGCCGAAATGCGCCCGCAGCTCCACCCCCGGCGTGAGGGAAAAGACGAATCGCTGCGCCACCACGTCGAAATCGAAGCTCTTCAGCCGCCGCTGGAACTGCGCCGATTCCACCAGCCGGATGGAGGCGTCTATCCCCAGCAGTTTCAGGTTGCGCACATAGGGAATGATGATGCGCTCGAACGCCGGCGAGGTGATGAGAAACTCGATGGTGAAGCGTTCGCCCTTGTCGTTCACCAGCCACTTGCCCTCGCGTTTCCATCCCGCTTCCATCAGCAGCCGGTGGGCGGTGCGAAGCAATCGCCTGTCCTGCCCCGATCCGTCGGACTTCGGCGGCCTGATGGCCGGGCCGAAGGCTTCCGCCGGCAGCTTGTCGCGCAACGGCTCCATCAGCTTCAGCTCCGCCGGCGAGGGCCGGCCCGTGGCTTTCAGCGGCGAATTCTCGAACACCGATTCGGTGCGTCGATACAGGCCGTAAAACAGTTTCGCGTTCGTCCATTCGAAATCGAAGGCGTGGTTCAGCGCCGCGCGCGTTTTCGGATTGGCGAATTTTTTCCGTCGCAGGTTGAGGAAGAACCCTTGCGCGCCGGAAGGGCGTTCGTCCGGCAGCACGCCCTTGATGAGCCGCCCCTCGCGCACCGCCGGAATGTCATAGGCCGTGGCCCAGTTGCGCGAGACGAATTCCTCGCGCAAGTCCAGCTCGCCCGCCTTCAGCGCCTCCAGCTCGGCGGTGGAATCGCGGAAGTAGAGAAACTTGATCTCGTCGAAGTTCCACCGGCCCCGGTTCACCGGCAGGTCTTTCGCCCAGTAGTCCTGGCGCCGTTCATAGGTGATGAAGCTGCCCTGCTTGAAGCGCTTGATGCGATACGGCCCGGAGCCGGGAATGGGCGTGAGGCCGGACTTGTCGAAGGGATGCGTCTGAAAGAACTTCCGTGGCAGCACCGGCAGGGTGGCCACCACCCGCGGCAGATCGCGGACGTTTTCGCCGCGGAAGACATAGCGCACCTTCAGCGGCTCCGTCACCTCGCACTTTTCCACGTCGCGCAGGGCGATGCGATAGCTCGGATGCGCCTTCGCCTTGAACAGGGCGAAGGTGTGGCAGACGTCCCGCGCGGTGATGGGCGAACCGTCGGCGAAGCGCGCCTCCTTCCTCAGACCAAAGGTGACGGATTTGCCGTCCCCGGCCACGTCCGCCCATTCGGCCACGAGGCCATAGACGGCGTCCGGCTCGTCGAAGGCGCGCACCATCAGCGAATCGAAGGTCATCTCCAGCCCGTCCGCCGCATCGCCCTTCAAGATGAAGGGATTGAGCGAATCGAAGCTGCGCAGGCCCGATGTGCCCACCGTCACCATGCGCCCGCCCTTCGGCGCATTCGGGTTCACATAGTCGAAGTGTTTGAAACCGGCCGGATATTTCAGGTCGCCAAAGGCCGAAAGCCCATGCCTTGGCGCCGCCTGCACGCTCGCGCACAGCGCCAGCAGCAATGCCGGCCAGACGAAAAGGCGCATCCCCTCCCTCCCGTAAGCGACGTTATCCCGTCGCCGTTCAATCCCTGGGCAGGTCCGTGATAAACGGCACCGCCAGATCATCATGCGGCGTGAAATCGCGCGCGATGGACTCGAACCGCGTCGGCGAAATCTTCCGCAGTTTGCCGGGCCGGCACAGGCCGACCAGGTTTTCCGGCGTCTTCCTGTCCACGATCAGGCGGAAGCGCCCGATGGACCCCGCCCAGTTGTTGGCGGTGCACAGGATATAGTGCACTTCCAGCCCCAGCAACGGTTTTGCCGTTTTTTACATGGAAGGGCCATGGCGGGATGCAAGACGCCGGGCCGCCGCCGCGGACGGCCCGGCACGCCGGAGGGTCGGGAGCCTCTGGCGTTCTCAGCCCCCATCATCGTTATCCGCCTCCTCCCAAATCTCGGGCGGCAGGGGGCGCGGGGTCGGGGTCCGGCATCCACTCGCCGAACGGACGATTCGTATTGCAATCGGCTGTTAACCGTTTGTTGTCAGTATCGGAACGCCGTCCTGCCCGCGCGTGGGCAGGGCGCGCTGGCTGCATGGAAGAGGCATGTTGGGCGCCATGGCGAAGACAGGGGGCGGAAAAGGCTGGACGGGAACGCTGCGGGCGCTGCTGGCGATTTGCCTGGCCGCCTTGCTGGCCCGCCCGGCGCTGGCGCTGGAAATCCGCGCCGTGCGTATTTCCGAGACGATCGCTTCCGGCACCGAGGTGGTGCTGGAAACCTCCCGTGCCGTGTCCTTTGATGCCCGCATCAGGCCGCGTCCGTTGCGTCTGGAGCTGGAAATTCCGCGCCGCGGCCTGAAGGTGCGCGCCCGGCGGCCGGATGGCGCCACCACGCTGCTGGGGGCGTTGCGCACCACCCGGCTGAAAAAGGGGCTGCGGCTGGTCTTTCCGCTGAACGCTCCGGCCCTGATCGCCGACGCCCATGCCGAACGCGGCGAGGGCGACCGGCCGGCGCGGCTGGTGGTGCGTTTGCAGCGTAGCGACTGGGCCACGCTGGAGCGCCAGTTGGGCGAGCGCCTTCAGGCCGCCGACCGGCGCCGGGAGCGGCCCGATCCCGGCGCCCTGCGGCAGGTGCGAAAGGCCTATCGCAAGCTCATCGAGCAGGCCGCCGCCACCCCCGCCACCATCGACGATCTCATCGCCGCCACGCCGGTTCCCCTCGCGCCCGGCGAGGCCGCTGGCGGTTCCTCCGGCGCAAGCGCCCCGGCGCGGGCGGGCGGCGCGCCGCTGGTGGTGGTGGATGCCGGGCATGGCGGGCACGACCCCGGCGCGATGGATGCGCGGGGCCACCGCGAAAAGGACATCGTGCTGAAATTCGCCCATGCCCTGCGCCGCGCTCTGCGCAAGCGGGGCTATCGCGTCATCATGACCCGCGACGGCGACACCTTCCTCAAGCTGCGCGAGCGCGCCGCCGTGGCCCGGCGCAACCATGCCACCCTGTTCATCTCCATCCATGCCGACAAGTTCCGCCAGCGCGGCGTCGGGGGGCTGGGCATCTACACCCTGTCGGAAAAGGCGTCCGACGAGGACGCCGCCGAACTGGCCCGCATGGAAAACGCCGCCGATCTGATCGGCGCGCCGGTGCAGGGCGTGGAGGACGAAACGGTGCGCGACATCCTGGTGCAGCTCACGCAGCGCGAAACCAATGTGAATTCGCATATCCTGGCCCGGCGGCTGGTGCGGGCGCTGCGCGGCGTCGCCCGGCTTCGCCGCAATCCGGTGCGCTCCGCGGCCTTTCGGGTGTTGCGCCTGCCGGAAATTCCTTCGCTGCTGGTGGAGCTGGGCTACATCACCAATCCGCGGGACGTGAAGAACATGCTTTCTTCGCGATGGCGGCGCCAGGTGGCCGCGCGCATGGCCGACGCCATCGACCGCTTTCTGAAAACCCGCGTCGCGCGCCGCTGATTCAATGCTCGGCGCACATGGCGCCGAAATCGTAATCGGCGTCGGCCAGCGAGCGGATGGTGGGGTTCTCGCCGGTCAGCGGGTTGTCGGGCCGATGGGCCAGGCGGATTTTCATGAATTCGCTGGACAGCGCCTCATACAGGATCAGCCAGCCGGCCAGCGACTGGCCCACGCCCGTCAGCTCCTTGATCGCCTCCATCGCCTGCAACGAGCCGATGACGCCGGGCAACGCGCCGATGACCCCGGCCTCGGCGCAGGACGGCGCGGCGCCCGGTGGCGGCGGTTCGGGCAGGAAGTCGCGGTAGCCGGGCAGCGGCTGGCCGTTATCGTCTTTTTCATACGGCTTGAAGGTGGCGAGCTGGCCTGTGAACTGGCCGATCGCCCCCCACACCAGCGGTTTTCGCGCGAAGAAGCAGGCGTCGGACACCAGAAAGCGCGTGGCGAAGTTGTCCGATCCGTCCACCACCAGGTCGTGGTTTTCGATGACCTTGAGCGCGTTTTCCGGTGTCAGCCGCATGTTCAGCGGCTCCACCGTCACGTGCGGATTGATTTCACGCAGGGTTTCCACCGCGCTTTCCGTCTTCGGCCGGCCGATGCGCGAGGTGGCGTGCAGCACCTGCCGCTGAAGGTTGGACAGGCTCACCACGTCATCGTCGATGATGCCCAGCCGCCCCACCCCGGCGGCGGCCAGATACAGCGCGGCGGGGCTGCTCAAGCCCCCCGCGCCGACGATGAGCACGGCGGAATCCTTCAGCCGCGCCTGCGCCGGGCCGCCGAAGTCCTTCAGCACGATGTGCCGCCGATAACGTTCCAGTTCTTCCGTGGTGAATTGCGCCATGGTGCCGTCCAGTGTGTGATTGGGCGCCGTGGTGCGAAACCGCCAGCGCCACGGTTCATGGAGACACTGGCGCAAATGGATGGCCGGGACAAGTGTTCAGCCCGGGCATGACGGGGGCGGGGATGTGGCCGCCGGTGGCGTTCCGGTTCTTCCGTGGTGAACTGGGGCATGGTTTCGCGGAGGTTTGAGCGAGTGGCCAACTGCCATCATGCAATATGCAACGGCCTCGCGGATGTTTCGCGGTGTTGCCATACCAATCTGCGCAAAGATTGATCGGTGAAACCGCCCCGCGCCCCTCGGGCCCTTGTTTTTCATGATTTGGGGGCCCAAGTGGGGGCGCGGGGCGGTGGGTGGTTCTTTATGCAACCTGGTATCAGCCGCGCATCTCGGCCCGGCGTTCCGAGAAGGGGCGGGCGGCCACGCCATGCGATACAACTCCGTTATTTTTCTCGTCACCCCGGCGAAAGCCCATTGGTATCCAAGGAAAAATCGGAATGGGCAAGAAAAGAGCTGAAACTGCAAATGGTTACCTGGAAGAACAGCCGAAGAGGCTTGTGTGCGCATTGCCCCTTCCCGTCATCAACTCAGTTTTTCATTCCTACCGTGCAACCTACTTTCCCTCCCCCTGGCAGGGGGAGGGACAGGGAGGGGGTCGGGCAAGGGACAAATACGCGTAAGTTTTTCCGGTATGGAGAACATCGCCCGACCCCCTTCCCGGCGCTGACGCGCCGGACTTCCCCCTGCCAGGGGGAAGAGGAAGGAGCAGGCGTTACTGGCACGTCATCCCCACCACTTCCCTCGTCATCCCCGCCTTTTCCTTCGTCATTCCCCCAGCGATTCCCAGAACTTCCTGGCCCGCGCGAAAAAGCCTTCCGTCTGCGGCGAGTTGTTCTTCGCCTCGCGCTCGAACTCGCGCAGCAGCTCCTTCTGGCGCGGGGTGAGGTTCACCGGCGTTTCCACCGTCACCTGCACGTGCATGTCGCCGCGCCGGTTGGTGTTCACCACCGGCATGCCCAGCCCCTTCAGGCGAAACTCCTTGCCCGTCTGCGTGCCGGGCGGGATTTCCAGCTTCGCCTTCTTGCCCTCGATGGTCGGCACCTCTATCTCGCCGCCCAGCGCCGCCGTCACCATGGACACGGGCACGCGGCAGAACAGGTCGGCGCCGTCGCGCTGAAAGAACTCGTGTGGCTTGATGGACAGGAAGATGTAGAGATCGCCCGGCGGCCCGCCGCGCAAGCCCGCCTCGCCCTCGCCGGCCAGGCGGATGCG
>JALVFB010000205.1 GCA_027030295.1 Hyphomicrobiales bacterium | reverse complement strand
CTGCCCGGAAGCCTCCAGCGCGCCTTTCAGGGCGAAGCGCTTCAGCCCGCGCCCCTGCGCCGGCAGGCCCGCGCCCAGCCAATGCAACAGCCCGCGCAAGGAAGGACCGCTGGCGGCAACGTTGCCGGCCAGCGACAGGCCGTTTCCAAAGCCGGCCAGCCCCTGATATTCGATCTTCGCCCCCGCCGCCTCCACGAAGGCTTCCAGTGGCGATCCCGTGCCGGAAAGCGCCCGCGGGCGCTTCACGAACAGGGAAAACCGCACCCGCTCGCCGCGCCACACCGCGCCACCCTTCACGCGCAACGGGCTGGCGGGCGAAGAGAGCTTCAATTCCACGTCCACGTCGCGCACCAGGTGGCGCGCGCCGCCGCGGACATCGTCATACAGCACCACACCGCGCTCGATGGTGATGGGCGCCAGGCGGATGCGCTCGATGAGGCCGCCGCCCCGCCCGCCCGCGCCGCCGCCCGCGGGAGCGAACGACCAGTTGTCGCGGCCCTTCTCGTTCACCATCAGGTGGATTTGCGGCTGCACAAGATGCAGCTTCTTCAACACCAGCTCGCGCTGCAACAGCGGCCACAGCTCCATCACCAGCTCCAGCCGCCGCATCCGCACGAAATCGCCCCCGGGAAAGCCCGGCGGGTTGGACAGGCGCACGCCGGGAAGCGACACGGCGATGCGCGGAAAGACGCGGATGTTCGGCTTGCCCTCGATGAAGAGCGTGCGGCCGGTCTGCTCCTTCACCGCCGCCTGCAGGCGCTGCACGATGAAGGTCGGCGACAGCAGCTGGCTGATGGCGACAATGCCACCGGCGATGATGGCCGCCAGCACCAGAATGAAAATGACGACCCTTGCAAGCCCGGATCTGCGTCGCCGCGCCCCCATGCTGCCCTCCCGTTGCCGAGACCGATGCGCGCGAAAAGGTGATTCATTTTCCGCGCCGGCGGTTATACAATACAGGTGTTGGCCATATTTGCCAGCGGCCCTTCCCGAAAATTCACCCTGCTGAGAAATGGTGCAATCATCATGACCGGCCAGGAAAAGCCCCTGTGGGAGCCTTCGCAACGGGCGCGGACGCACAGCCCCATGGCCCGCTTCATGCGCCTGCTGAACGAACGCCATGGCACGGACTTGCGCGACTTTCCCGCGCTGCACGCCTTTTCCACCGAACGCATGGAGGACTTCTGGCGCGCGGTGTGGGATTTCGGCGATGTCATCGGCGAGGCGGGGGCGCGGGTGATGGCGCCTTCGGAAGTGTTCCACAAGGCGCGCTTCTTCCCCGACGCCACGCTGAATTTCGCACAGAACCTGCTGCGCCACACGGGAGCCGCGCCGGCGCTGATCGGCGTGCGCGAATGGGGCGGCCGGCATGTGCTGAGCCGCGACGACCTGCGCGCCGAAGTGGCCGCCTTCGCCGCCGCCCTGCGCGCGGCCGGGGTGGAGCGGGGCGACCGCGTGGCCGGCATCGTGCCCAATGCCGAACAGGCCATCATCGCCTTTCTGGCCTGCGCCAGCATCGGAGCGGTGTGGTCGTCCGCCTCGCCGGACTTCGGCGCGCGCGCGCTGCTGGATCGCTTCGGCCAACTGGCGCCGAAACTGATCATCGCGCCGGAGAGCACCCGTTACAACGGCAAGCTGTTCGCGCTGGGCGAGAAGCTGCGGGACGTGCGCGCCGAACTGCCCTCCGTCGAGCGCGTCGTGGTCTTTCCCTTCGCCGGGTCGGGGGCGGACGCGGCGGCGCTGGCGAAGGCGCTGGAAGGCGGCGTCACCTGGGAGGACTTCATCGCGCCGCATGGGGGCGCGGCACCCGTCTTCACGCCGTTGCCCTTCGATCACCCGTTGTTCATCCTCTTCTCGTCCGGCACCACCGGCAAGCCGAAATGCATCGTGCACCGCTCTGGCGGCATCCTGCTCAAGCACATCGTCGAACACGTGCTGCACGGCGGGCATGACGCGGACTCGGTGCTGTTCTATTTCACCACCTGCGGCTGGATGATGTGGAACTGGCTGGTTTCGGGGCTGATGACCGGCTCGGCCCTGGTGCTCTATGACGGCTCGCCCTTCCATCCCGGCCCGGAGCGGTTGTTCGCGCTGGCCGAGGCGGAAGGCGTCACCCATTTCGGCATTTCGGCGAAATACATCGATGCGGTGCACAAGAGCGGCTTCGAGCCGGCGGCGCATCATGACCTCTCGGCCATGCGCATGGTCTATTCCACCGGCTCGCCGCTGTCCCCTGCCGGCTTCGACTTCGTTTACGAGCGCGTCAAACCGGATGTGCACCTGGCCTCCATTTCCGGCGGCACGGACATTTGCGGCTGCTTCGTCGGCGGCAATCCGCTCCAGCCCGTCTGGCGCGGCGAAATTCAGGGGCCGATCCTGGGCATGGCGGTGGACGTGTTCGACGAGGACGGCCAGCCGGTGCGCGGCGAGAAGGGCGAGCTGGTGTGCACGAAGCCGTTTCCCTCCATGCCGGTGGGCTTCTGGAACGATCCGGGAGATGCGCGCTATCACGACGCCTATTTCGCCCGCTTCCCCAACATCTGGACGCACGGCGACTATGCCGAAATCACCGGGCACGGCGGCTTCATCATCCATGGCCGTTCGGACGCCACGCTGAATCC
>JALVFB010000204.1 GCA_027030295.1 Hyphomicrobiales bacterium | reverse complement strand
GAATACGTGCGCGCCGCCCGCGCCCTGGGCCTGGGCGATGCGCGCATCATGTTCAAGCACATTCTGCCCAACGCCATGGTGGCCACCATCACTTTCCTGCCCTTCATCCTCTCCGGCTCCATCACCACGCTCACCGCGCTGGACTTCCTCGGCTTCGGCCTGCCGCCCGGCTCCCCCAGCCTCGGCGAACTGCTGAAACAGGGCAAGGTGAATTTGCAGGCGCCATGGCTGGGGCTGACGGGCTTCTTCACCGTCTCCATCATGCTCACGCTGCTGGTGTTCATCGGCGAGGCGGTGCGCGACGCCTTCGACCCGCGCAAGACCTTCGAGGAGGGGTGATGGAGATGGCGAAGGGAAACAGGCAGATGGGCCGGCCCGCAACGGCTGTTATGGCAGCGCTTTCGGCGCACTATTCGTCAGGCCGCCGTTTCGGCAACGTAGCGAGCCATCCATTCGATGAAGGCCTTGCGCGTCATGCCTCGGCGGCGGGCCTCGGAATCGATGAATTCCAGCACGCCTTCATCCAGCGTCAGGTTGGCCCGGCGCGCCTGTCCGGTGGTTTTCAGCAAGGGCACCGTCACCAGAATGCCGCCCTTGGGCACCTCCACCCGTTCCGGCGCGGAAGGCGGCGGCAGCTCCTTTCCTTCACGCCCCAGTTCGCGTGCGGCGTCGGCCAGCGCGTCCGCCGCCGCCGCCATGGCCGCGTCGATACTGTCCCCCATGGCAACGACGCCGGGAATGTCGGGAAAGGACACGCCATAGGCCCCTTCTTCGCCATCGATGATCGCCGGATATCGCATGACCGTTCACTCCCTTTCCGTCCAACCCGCCGCCTTGGCGATGGAGCGTGCCACCAGCGGCGTCAGCTTGCGGTGGCGCGGCAGGGTGATGATGACACCGGGCTTTTCGGGATGCCGGTAGATATCGTGCCGGCCACCGTGGCGCGCCAGCGCCCAGCCATCTTCCTCCAGTCTGCGGCGCACCTTTTCGCGATTCAATTCCATCGTTCGCCCCCGGATGCAGTGCAAATATTTGCACTAACACGGTGCGCACGTCAATCAAGGAGGGGTGCATGAGCGCCGAAAACGGGCATCTGCTTCAGGTGGAAAACCTCGCCGTGGACTTCGTGCAGGGGCGCAAGGTGACGCACGCGGTCAAGGGCGTGTCGTTTCACATCGAGAAGGGCGAAACGCTGGCGCTGGTGGGCGAATCCGGCTCCGGCAAGTCCACGGTGGCGCTCTCGGTGCTCAGGCTTCTGCCCTATCCGGCGGCGCGGCATCCTTCCGGTGAAATCCGTTTCAAGGGCCGCGACCTGTTGCACGCGCCGGAAGCCGAACTGCGCCGGGTGCGCGGCAACGACATCACCATGATCTTCCAGGAGCCGATGACCTCGCTCAATCCGCTGCACACGGTGGAAAAGCAGATCGGCGAAATCCTGGAGGTGCATCAGGGGCTGACCGGCGAAAAGGCGCGCGCCCGCATCGTCGAGCTGCTGGAAGAGGTGGGCATCCCGGAGCCGGAAAAGAGGCTGTCTTCCTATCCGCATCAGCTTTCCGGCGGGCAGCGCCAGCGCGTGATGATCGCCATGGCGCTGGCCAACCGGCCCGACCTGCTCATCGCCGACGAACCGACCACGGCGCTGGACGTGACCGTGCAGGCGCAGATCCTGAAGCTGCTGAAACGCCTGCAACGCCAGCACGACATGGCGATGCTGCTGATCACCCACGATCTCACCATCGTGCGCCGGGTGGCAGACCGCGTGGCGGTGATGAAGGACGGCGAAATCGTGGAACTGAAACCCACCGAGGAGCTGTTCGCCAACCCGGAGCACCCCTACACGCAGATGCTGCTGGCCTCCGAGCCGAAGGGCGATCCGCCACCACTGGATGAAAGTGCGCCGGTGGTGATGGAGGCGGAAAACCTCAAGGTGTGGTTTCCCATAAGGAAGGGTATCTTGCGCCGCACGGTGGGCTACATCCGCGCCGTCAACGGCATCTCGGTGAAAATCCGGCAGGGGCAGACGCTGGGCGTGGTGGGCGAATCCGGCTCCGGCAAGACGACGCTGGGGCTGGCGCTGCTCAGGCTCATCCAGTCGGAAGGCCCCATCGTGTTCATGGGCCGGCACATCGAGGATTGTGATGCGAAATGCATGCGGCCCTTGCGGCGGCACGCGCAGATCGTGTTCCAGGACCCGTTCGGTTCGCTCAGCCCGCGCCTGTCCATCCGCCAGATCGTGGAGGAGGGTCTGCTGATCCAGGCGCCCGACCTCACCTATGAAGAGCGCGTGGCGCTGGTGGCGAAGGCGCTTAACGAGGTGGGCATCGATCCGGCCACCATGGAGCGCTATCCGCACGAGTTCTCCGGCGGCCAGCGCCAGCGCATCGCCATTGCCCGGGCCATGGTGCTGCACCCGCGCTTCGTGGTGCTGGACGAGCCGACCTCGGCGCTGGACCTGACCGTGCAGGCGCAGATCGTCGATCTGCTGCGTTCATTGCAGGAGAAATACGACCTCGCCTACATGTTCATTTCGCACGACTTGCGCGTGGTGAAGGCGCTGGCCAGCGAACTTTTGGTGATGCGCCACGGCGAACTGGTCGAATCCGGCCCGGCGGCGGAGATTTTCGAAAACCCGCAGCACCCCTACACGCAAGCGC
>JALVFB010000203.1 GCA_027030295.1 Hyphomicrobiales bacterium | reverse complement strand
GCCGATGATGCCGTTCTTGCCGGCGAAGACCTTGCCGATCTTGTCCGGGTTGGCGCGGGCGGCCTCGATGACGCCGCAGGCGGAGGCGTTGATGACGGCGGTGACGCCGCCGGACTGGGCGTAGAAGGCGTTCTTCGGCATTGTTCCCCTCCGAATAAGATGGTTGCGAATGGCTGGGCGCGGGCGCGTGATGCGCGCATTTCCACTGGCCCGTGTTCGCGAAGCGTGTTAGCCCATGCGGCGCGCAATGTGAAGCGGCAGACGGACGCAACGGGGTGAGCATGTGGACTCGACGAGCAAGGCGGGCATGGCAAAGGGCGCTGGCGGCGCTGGCGCTGATGAGCGGCGCGGCGACGGCGAACGCGGCGGCGCTGCCGGAAAACGGCTGTGGCATGCTGGTGTTCGATCGGGCGCGCTTCGTCGTCTGCCGTTTCGATGCGCGCGAACGCCGCATCCGCCTGTGGCACGCGGATGAGACGGGCGAGCCGTTCCGGTATTTCGGGCGGTTGCGGGCGTGGCTGAAAAAGCGCGGGCAAAGGCTCCTGTTCGCCATGAACGCCGGCATGTTCACGCCCGCATACGCGCCGGCGGGGCTGTATATCGAGGACGGCGTGGTGAAAAAGCACATCAACCTGCGCAAGGGGTATGGCAACTTCCACCTGCTGCCCAACGGCGTGTTCTGGGTGGACGGCGCGCGCGCCGGGGTGATGGAATCGCATGCCTTCGACGAGGCGTTCCGGGCCGGACGGCTGCGTCCGCGCTTCGCCACGCAGTCCGGCCCGATGCTGGTGATCGACGGCCGCTTGCACCCGAAGTTCCGCGCCGCTTCCGAGTCGCGGAAAATCCGCAACGGCGTCGGCGTGCGGGCGAACGGGCGCGAGGTGTTTTTCGTGCTGTCCCGCGATCCGGTGAACTTCCACACCTTCGCGCGGCTGTTCCGCGATGCGCTGGATGTGCCGAACGCGCTGTTTCTGGACGGCGCCATTTCGCAAATCTACAGTCCGGCGCTGGGGTATGATGGCATCGGCATTCCCATCGGCCCCATCGTCGGGGTGGTGGAGGCGGCGAAGGAACAGGCGGCGCGGAGATGACGGCGCCGGGAGGCGGGACATGAGCCATATCGACGACAGCGAGGCGCGCAGGAAAGGGCGGGAGCGGGCGGACCGCCTGCAGGCGGATTACCTGGAGAAGGGCGGCGATTTCACCGGCTGGTTCGAGGAACTGTATGCCTCGGCGCAAGGGGAGGCGGCGCTCATCCCGTGGGCCGATCTCGAACCGCATCCGGCGCTGGTGGACTGGATGCGCCGCCAGCCGCCGCCAGCGAAGGGCGCGCGGGCCATCGACGTCGGCTGCGGACTGGGAGACAACGCCGCCTTTCTCGCCAGGTGCGGTTACCGGACGACGGCCATCGACATCTCGCCCAGCGCCGTCGCGTGGGCAAGGAAGCGGCATGGCGAGGCGGCCGATTTTCGCGTCGCCGACCTGTTCGATCTGCCGCAAGAGATGGTGGGCGCCTTCGACCTGGTGCACGAAACCTACACCATCCAGTCGCTGCCCATCGGGATGCGCGCGCGCGTCATGGCGGCCATCGCCTCGCTGCTGGCGCCGGGCGGAAAGCTGCTGGTCATCTGCCGCTCGCGGGAGGACGGCACGGAGGCGGAAGGCCCGCCGTGGCCGCTGTGCCGGGCGGAGCTGGCGGAATTCACGCGCCTCGGCCTGAAGCGGTCGGACTTCGATGAGTTCATCGAGGAACGCGAAGACGGGCGGCGGATACCGCATTTCCTTGTGGTATATGAAGCCCCCTGCTAAACAAGCATGCGAAAAGGCCCGTTGACGACCGGATTGGAGAAAATTGATGACCCCCGTCCATGATTATTTCCTTTCGATTTTCCGTATTGTCCTATTCGCTGGTGCGGCTCTGCTCCTTGCGTCGTGCCAGACCACGGATGTCCTCGATGCGGATGGCCAGCAGGAGAGTTTTCGCGATCATATAGAGATTTATCCTGCCGGCAAGAATTCTCCGGCCGTCTTTCTTCTGCAGGGCAGCGGGCCTGTGCGCGCGTATCGTCACTGGACCAAATGGTTCGTCCGGAACGGCGTTTCGGCCATTCTCATCGACAGTGCCGGCATGAGAGGCAGAAAACGTTTCGGTGGCATGCACGTATTCGATTATGGGCAGGACGTGCCGGTGGCGATGAAACTGGTGCGTGAAACCCATCCCGAAATCGACCTGTCGCGCTTCGCGGTGATGGGGTTCTCCCGTGGGGCGACCGTGGCGTTGAAATCCGCGCGGCATTTCACGAACGGCGCTCGGCCATCGTTGATTTTCGCGCTTTACCCCGGCGTCGGCGGGCAATGCCCGAATTCCTACGGCAATTCCGTGGAAACGCACATATTCTACGGCAGTCTTGATGACTGGGGCGCGTATCAGGGCAACCGGGCGGCATGCCAAAGAACCGCTTCGAAATACGAAAGAACGTTCTTCCATCTTCTGGGCAATGCGCATCACGGCTACGACGGCGAGTGGGAAGGCACCTGGCATGCCGGGAATCGCGCCTTCCATTCCAAGCCCAACCCGGAAGCGAAAAGGAAGACGGAAGCCATCATCCTGGAGGCGATGCACAGGGTATGGGGCAAATTTTGATTTCGTTCCGCTTTTTGAATGCGAGAATCC
>JALVFB010000202.1 GCA_027030295.1 Hyphomicrobiales bacterium | reverse complement strand
AAGACGGCGCTGGCCGCCGATCTGGCCCCGCCGCCGCCCCCGGCGCCGGAAATCCGCCCCTCCGTGGCCGACTGGACCGGCCCCTACCTGGGCGCGGTGCTGGGCGGCACCTGCATGGACACGGACAACATGCTGAGCATCGACTACATCAATTCCGGCGATACCGACACGTCGGTGGATCCCGCTCTCAGCGGTTGCGGCTTTTCCGGCGGCATCGTGGCTGGTTTCAATTACCAGATCCAGAATGTGGTCCTCGGCTTTGAAGGCGACTGGACCTGGGGCAGCAAGAAAACGGGCCGTCATACGGACTTTACCGACGCGGGCGACAAGATCGGCGAATATTACCATGTCAAGTGGATGGCCTCGCCACGCATCCGCCTCGGCATTCTGGCCACCGACGAGACGCTCTTCTACGTGACCGGTGGCCCATCCTGGATACGTGGCGAAATGGAAGACATCATCACCGGTCAGAAGTTCAAGAAAACGCACGTGGGCTACACCATCGGCGGCGGCATCGAACATGCGCTCACGGAAAACATCCACCTGCGCGCCGAATACCTGTTCAGCTCCTACAAGAAGAAGGACTACGGCCCCTTCTCCTGCTCCAGTTGTGGCACATCGGGGGCAAACATCACCGCCGGCAACGACATGAACCAGTTCCATACCTTCCGCGCCGGGGTGACGTGGAACTTCCCCGTCTCCACCTGGTGAGTTCTCTTCTACCTCCACTCACTTGCGAGAACGGCGGCCCCGCATCCTCATGATGCGGGGTCGTTTCCCTTCCCGACATCGTCCCTCACGCAGCGGCCATGCACCCGATAGCGCCAGAACCGCCACTCATGGCGCGGCGCGTCCTCCGGCACCGGGTCGAACCCGTGCGTGCCCAGCGGGTGGCAACGCAGCACGCGAAAAACCCCCAGCCAGAATCCGGCCCACGCGCCATGTCGGGCGATGGCCTCCTTCGCATATTCCGAACACGTGGGAAGATGCCGGCAATGGCGCCCGATGAAGGCGGAAAGCGTGAGCTGATACAACCGGATGAGCACCATCATGCCCCGCGCCACCAGACCCGGGCGCGGCGCTTCCCTTGCCTGGCGGCCTTCGCTCATGTGGACGCTTCCCGCTTCGCCTGCGCGTCCTTCACCGCCGCGATGGCGGCGTCGAACGGCAGCAACACCGCCGCCCGCCGCTGCGGCGCCTCGCGCACCCGCTCCAGCACGGCCAGCTCCCGCCATGCCCCTTCTGGCGGCGGCGCCTCTTCCTCCAGCATCCGCGCCAGCGCCGCCCTGCCCTCTTCCAGATCGGCCAGCGTGGCGCCGATGATGCGTCTTCCCAGAATGGCCGCGCTGGCCTGCCCCAGAGCGCAGGCGTTCACCCGCTGCGCGAAACCCGTCACCCGCCCGGCCGCGTCCAGCCGCACCTGCGCCGCCACCCGCGAGCCGCACAGGCGCGAATGGGCCATGGCCTCCCCTTCCGCCGCCTCCAGCGCCCCGATGTGCGGAATGGCCGTGGCCAGCGCCAGGATCTCCGGCGTGTAGAGTTCTTCCAGGGATATGATGCGTGTCCCGTTCATGCCGGCATTCTATCAACGCCCCCGCCCGCCTCCAACATTTTCGCATCGCGGCCCGGCGGAACCCCGCGCCGCCGCCGCCTCCCCTTGACCTGCCCGTGCCTGCCTTACTAGACAGGATGCGAGCCACACAGCCGAAACGCGCGCCCCTCGCGGGGGCGGCGGGGCGTTTTGCATTTCGGGGAACACGAAAACATGACCATCACCCGCAAGAAAACGCAATTGCCGGACATCGGCAAGGGGCCGGACATCACCCGTCCGTCGGAGGAAGAAGCCAAGGCCGCCGTGCGCACCCTCATCGCCTGGGCCGGCGACGACCCCGACCGCGAAGGGCTGAAGGACACCCCGAAGCGCGTCATCAAGGCCTTCCGCGAGTTCTTCGCCGGCTACGAGCAGGACCCTCGCGCCGCGCTTTCCCGCACCTTCAAGGATGTCGGCGGCTATGACGACATCGTCATGCTGCGCGACATCGAGTTCGCCTCCCACTGCGAGCACCACATGGTGCCCTTCATCGGCCGCGCCCACGTCGCCTATCTGCCCAACGAGGAGGTGGTGGGCATCTCCAAGCTGGCCCGCGTGGTGGACATCTTCGCCCGCCGCCTGCAGACGCAGGAAACCATGACGGCGCAGATCGCGCACGCCATCGACCAGCAGCTCAGGCCCCTGGGTGTGGCCGTCTACATCGAGGCGGTGCACATGTGCATGTCGCTGCGCGGGGTGGAAAAGCGCAACGTCGCCACGGTGACCACCGAGTTCCTCGGCGCCTTCCGCGACGATACCGCGCTTCAGAACCGCTTCATGGAGATGGTGCGCACGCCCTCCGAACCGTTCGCCTTGTGAAGGCACTGCGAAGGCCCGCTCCCCCATCCGACCACTCACCTCATAATCTGGGTGGTCGGGTGGGGGAGCGGGCCGGTGCGAGGCGCTTCAGCGCAAAAAACACGTGGCCGGAAAACGTCCTGAAAAATTGGAGACGTCAAGACCATGATCGACTTCACCGCCCGCGACGACACCACCGACATCGAGGAAGGCACGGCCTTCGCCCCGAAGTTCGACGCCAACGGCCTCATTCCGGCCATCGTCACCGATGCCGAAAGCGGCGATGTG
>JALVFB010000201.1 GCA_027030295.1 Hyphomicrobiales bacterium | reverse complement strand
TTCTGAATCAATGGGTTATACCAATCTGCGCAAAGGTTGACCGGTGAAACCGCCCCGCGCCCCCACCCAAGCCCTTGTTTTTCATAATTTGGGGGTTGGGTGGGGGCGCGGGGCGGTGGGTGGTTCTTTATGCATATTGGTATTACTGGATTCTCGCTTGCGTGGGAATGACGAAGAAGGTTACGCTGCCGATACTTTGAAAAGCGTTTGAGCAAGGATGCAAGCCACTCATTCGCGCAGCACCCGCACGGTATCTTGCCGCACGCTCAAGCTCGCTTCATCCCCTTCCTTGCGCGGCGGCTTGCCCGGAAGGTGCGGCTCGTCCACCAGCACCTCGTGCTCGCCCACCATCACCGCATAGCGCACCACCGGCCCCAGGAACTCCGCGTGCGCGATTTGCACCGGCACGCACACCTCGCCCTCGCAGGCGGCCGCACCACGCTCCAGCAGCCGCGCCGCCTGCGGCCGAAACACGGCGTGCGCCGCGCCCTCAAGCTCCTCCGCCGCCACCGGCAGGGCGAAGCCGGCGGCCCCCTCGAACCACTTCCCACCATCGCGCGCCACTACCTGCCCCGGCAACCGGTTGGCCGCGCCCAGAAAACCGGCCACGAACAGGTTGGCCGGGTTGTCATACAGCTCCATGGGCGGCCCGGCCTGCTGGATCACGCCGCTTTCCAGCACCGCCATGGTGTCCGCCAGCGTGTTCGCCTCTTCCTGGTCATGGGTGACGAACACGGTGGTGATGCCCAGTTCGCGTTGCAATCGCTTAAGTTCACGCCGCATCTGCACCCGCAGGTTGGCGTCGAGGTTGGAAAGCGGCTCGTCCAGCAGCAGCACCTGCGGCCGCACCACGATGGTGCGCGCCAGCGCCACCCTCTGTTGCTGCCCGCCGGACAGCTGCGACGGCCGTCGCTGCGCCAGGTGCGCCAGCCCCACCAGTTCGAGCGCCTCTTCCACTCGCGGGCCGATCTTCGCCTTGGGCACGCCGCGCTCCTTGAGCCCGAAGGCCACGTTCTCCCACACCGTCATGTGCGGCCACAGGGCATAGTTCTGAAACACCATGCCCACGTTGCGTTCCCATGGCGGCAGAGCGGTCACGTCCTCGTCGCCAATGAGAATGCGCCCACGTGGCTGCGGCCCGAACCCGGCGATGGCGCGCAGCAACGTGGACTTGCCCGACCCCGATGGCCCGAGAAAGGCGAACAGCTCACCCGGGGCGATCTCCAGCTCGATGCCGCGCAACACGTGCGTCTCGCCAAAGGAGATGTGCAGATCCTCGATGAGAATACGCTTCGGCGCTGTCCGCGCCGCACCCCCCGTCCGCCCCGTCGCTTGCCTGTCCGCCGCCTGGTGCATCGTCCGCTCCATTCGTTAAACGCCCTGCGCCGCCATGCGCTCGTCCAGCGCCGCCTGCTCCCGCTGGCGCTCCACGAACCGGTGCGAAAGCCACGTGGCCAGCCCGACGATGATGACCGCCAGCACGCCCAGCGCCGCGCCCGGCCCCCGCCCCGCCGCCGTTTGCATGTAGACATAGATGCCGTAGGACAACGGCGCGTCGGCCTCGCTGGACACCAGCATGATGGTGGCCGAAAGCTCCACCGCGGCGGTGGCGAAGGCGGTGACGAACCCGGCCGCGATGCCGCCCGCCATCAACGGCACCACGATGCGCCGCACCGTGGTGAAGCGCCCGGCGCCGAGGTTTTCCGCCGCCTCCTCCAGCGTCACCGACACCTGCTGCAACGCCGCCGAACAGGCGCGCAACGCATAGGGCAGGCGGCGGATCATCAGCGCCACCACGATGATGACCCACCACGATGCCAGCGGCTTGTCCACGCCGGGCGGCACCACGTCGTGGAAGGAGCGCAAGTAGCCGATAGCCAGCACCACGCCCGGCACCGCCACCGCCGCCGTGCCCAGGTAATCCAGCACGTGCCGCCCCGGAAGCCGCGTGCGCTGCACGATGTAGGCAATCGCCGTCGCCAGCATCACATCGAACAGCGCCGCCAGCCCCGCGTAGAGCAGGGTGTTGGTGATATAGGGCATGGCGGTGGTGAACACCTCCCGGTAATGCGCCAGCGTGAAGCCATCGGGCAGCACCGAGAACGACCAGATGGTGCCGAAGGACAGCAGCAACAGCCCGATGTGCGGCGAGAGCACCACCAGCAGGATGAGCAGGATGAGCGCATAGGCTCCTGCCTTCTCCCACGGCCTCAGGTCGCGCCGCAGCAGCCCGCCGCCGCCCTTCTGCACCGATGCGTAGTCGCGCCCGCGCGTCGCCAGGTGCGCCACCCACAGCGACAGCAAGGAGAACACCACCAGCATCACCGAGATGACGTATCCCATCGGGTCGGAAATGCCGATGGAGGAGATGCGAAGATAGGCCTGCGGCGCCAGCATGGTGTTCACGTTCAAGAGCAACGGCGTGCCCAGATCGTCGAACACCTTCAGGAACACCAGCGCCGCGCCCGCCACGTAGCCCGGCATGGCCAGCGGAAACACGATGCGGCGGAACAGGCGCAGCCCATGCGCACCGAGGTTCTGCGCCGCTTCCTCCAACGACCGGTCGATGGTGTTCAGGCTGGCCGAGAGATTGATGAGGATGAAGGGGAAATAGTGGATGGATTGCACGAGGATGACGCCGTTCAGCCCCTCCATGAACGGGATGGTGAAGCCGAAATTTTCGTCCAGCAGC
>JALVFB010000200.1 GCA_027030295.1 Hyphomicrobiales bacterium | reverse complement strand
ACGAACTGGAATACATCCCCTTCCTGCGTGAATACGGGCGGCATTTCACCATCAACCGCATGCTGACCTTCGAGTCGGTCAAGCGCCGGCTGGAGCGCGAGCAGCCGCTGACCTTCCTCGAGTTCAACTACATGATCCTCCAGGCCTATGACTTCCTGGAGCTTTACCGGCGGCGGGGCTGCATCCTGCAGATGGGCGGGTCGGATCAGTGGGGCAATATCGTCAACGGCATCGAGCTGATCCGCCGCGTGGAAGGGGCGCAGGCGTTCGCGCTCACCTCACCGCTCTTGACCACCGCCTCCGGCGCCAAGATGGGCAAGACCGCGGGCGGCGCGGTGTGGCTGGATGCGGACATGCTCAGCCCGTATGAATATTGGCAATACTGGCGCAACGTGGAGGACGCCGACGTCGGTCGCTTCCTGCGCCTGTTCACCACCCTGCCGCTCGACGAGATCACGCGGCTGGAGGCGCTTCAGGGCGCGGAGATCAACGAGGCGAAGAAGGTGCTGGCCACCGAGGCCACGGCCATGGTGCATGGCCGCGAGGCGGCGGAGCGCGCGGCGGAAACGGCGCAGAAGGTGTTCGAGCAGGGGCAACTGGGCGAAGAGCTGCCGAGGGTGGAAATTCCGCGCGGCGAGCTGGAACAGGGGCTTGGCCTGCTCACCGCCATGGTGCGGGCGGGGCTGGCGAAGTCCAACGGCGAGGCCCGGCGCGCGGTGAAAGGCGGCGGCGTGCGCGTGAATGACGAAAAGGTGACGGACGAACGCATGGTCCTGACGCCCGATCACCTGGACGAGAACGGCGTCATCAAGCTCTCCTTCGGCAAGAAGCGCCACGTGCTGCTGCGGCCCGTGTGAGGAAAAGAGCGGAGCGGCGGAACGGGGGACGGCCCGTCCCGCGAGCCGGTGACGCGCCGATCCGGCTCACCAGCTCTCTTCATACATTTTCACCGCCCGGTTCATCTCCGCCAGGATGGTGACGCTCATTTTCTCCAGCGCCTTCAGGTCGGCCTTTTCGGGTGGCGTCTCCAGCATCGGGCGGTATTTGGCCCACAGCGCCATCACCTTCTGCAACTGCGCGCGAATGGCCGGATCCTTCGTGCCCGGCAGCTCCTGTTCCTGATCGCCGTCCAGCAGCCCTTTCAGCGTGCGGTCGAACAGCGCCATGGTCTTTTGCATGCTGGCGCGGTTCTTCTCCGGCGCGATGCCATAGGCCGCCAGCAGGTATTCCTTGGCCATCTTCTGGGTCAGCATGCGCTGGCGTCCGGACAGGTTGATGACCACCGCCAGCTCCGCCGTGTCGGCGCCGGAGGCGCGTTCATACATCTTCACCGCCTTGTTCATTTCCGCCAGCAGCGGCAGGTTCAGCTTCGCGATTTTCTCGATGCTGGCGCGGTCGGCTTTCTGCGACTTGCCGAGATGAATGATGACGGGCAGGAACTGTTTCCACAGCTTCTGCACCTTCTCGAGCTGCTTCAGGATGTGCGGCTGATGGGTGGCGGCGAGATTCTGCTTGGGATCGCCATGCATGAGCCCTTTCAGCGTGCGGTCGAACAACAGCGCCGTTTGCAGCATTTTCAGGCGCGATTTCACCGGTTCCACGTTCAGGGCATAGAGCAGCGCCTCCTTGCTCATCTTCTGCGTGAGCATGCGCTGGCGCCCCGAGAGGTTGATCTGGCGCGCCAGTTCGTTGGTGGCCTGTTGCACGATGGCGTTGAGCTGCCCCAGGTCGATGCCCTGCGCCGAGGCGGGCAGGGCGGCGCCCACGAGAGCGAGCGGCAGGGCGCAGAGCGAAAGAATGCGGCGCATGACGGTTCTCCCCAGCATGTGTCATGCCCGGCATGCCAGCGCGCCACGCCCCCTCCCTTGACTTTTGTCAAGCGGAATCGGGTTTCGAAAATTGAGGTTAACGCACGCGCGGACGGAAGAAAACCGGCGCATACCCCAGCGCGAACAGCAGCAATGCGCCGGCGGTGAGCGCACCGGAGGCGTGCCAGGCCGGCGCCGGCGGCAATGCCGCGGCCAGCACCCGCGCCAGGCCGCCGGTCATGGCCAGCGCATAAATGATGGTGGTGAAGGTATCGGCGGCGAGCGGCCTGCCGGAATGGCCGAGGCTGGCCCGCGTCATCACCGCCAGCGTCATGTTCACGATCGCTCCGGCGGTAAGCGCGTGCAGCGCGTCCGTCACCGGCCACAGGCCGAAGGCGGCGGCGGCCATCAGCAGCATCCACGCGGGCAGCCACAGGTATCCGGCATGCAGGATCCACACCAGCGGCTCCTTCGCCGCCGTCCACCCGCGCCAGCGCCGGAGACGGACGAGATGGGCGACGCCCGCCAGCGCGAACAGCGCGCCGGCGAGTGCGTGTTCGGCCAGCGCGATCCACGCCAGCAGCGCCAGCGTGGCGGCCAGCACCGCCGCCTTGTCGAAGCCGCCGAACGGCGCGGGCAGACGGGCTTCCTCGCGCACGCCCTGCTTCATCAGCCAGTTGCGGGTGAACGACGGCACGATACGCCCGCCGATGAGCAAGATCAGCCCGGCGGCGACGGAAAGCGCCAGTCGTTCCGCAAGCGGCGAAACCGGCCAGCCAAACAGATATTGCGCATGAAACAGGAGGTTGGCGATGGCAAGCCCGCTCACCAGGGCGGCGACGACGATGTTGCGCCGGTTGTTGCCGGCGATGATCTCGCGCCACACCAG
>JALVFB010000199.1 GCA_027030295.1 Hyphomicrobiales bacterium | reverse complement strand
GGAAAAACGGGGGCGCGGGGCGGTGGGTGGTTCTTTATGCATCTTGGCATCATTGGCCTTGCATCCGGTCATTAACGCCTGTGCGGATTTGCTGGTTGACCCTGCGCCGTGGTGCTGGTTTAAGAACCGGCATCGAGGGGGAGCCGCCGGAGCCATTTCCGGCTTGTTGGCGCTTACACGGGTTCGTCGGGCATCATGAAACTCATCTCCGGCAACGCGAACCGGCCGCTGGCGGAGGCCATCGCCGCCTATCTGGGGCAGCCGCTGGCCAAGTGCATGGTGCGCCGCTTCGCCGACATGGAAATCTTCGTGGAGATTCAGGAAAACGTGCGCGGCGAGGATGTGTTCATCATCCAGCCCACGTCCTTCCCCACGAACGACCACCTGATGGAGCTCCTGATCATCATCGACGCCGCCCGCCGCGCCTCGGCCCGGCGCATCACGGCGGTGGCGCCCTATTTCGGCTATGCCCGCCAGGACAGGAAGCCCGGCCCGCGCACGCCGATCACCGCCAAGCTGGTGGCCAACATGATCGAGCGCGCCGGCGCCGACAGGGTGCTGACCATCGACTTGCACGCCGGGCAGATTCAGGGCTTTTTCGACATTCCGGTGGACAACCTCTACGCCGCGCCGGTGATGGTGCAGGACCTCAAGCGCCACTATGATCTCGAGAACATCATGGTGGTGTCGCCGGACGTCGGCGGCGTGGTGCGCGCCCGCGCGCTCGCCAAGCGCATCGGCGCGCCGCTGGCCATCGTCGACAAGCGCCGCGAACGCCCCGGCGAATCGGAGGTGATGAACATCATCGGCGACGTGAAGGGCCATTCCTGCGTGCTGGTGGACGACATCGTGGATTCCGGCGGCACCCTGTGCAACGCGGCCGAAGCCCTGCTGGAACAGGGGGCGAAGGAGGTTTCCGCCTACATCAGCCATGGCGTGCTTTCCGGCGGCGCGGTGGCCCGCATCGCCGCCTCGCCGCTGAAGGAGCTGGTGATCACCGATTCCATCCAGCCGACGGAGGCGGTGCGGGTGGCGCGCAACATCCGCGTCATTTCCGTCGCCGAGCTGCTGGGCGAGGCGGTGCGCCGCACGGCGGAAGAACGCTCCGTCTCCTCGCTGTTCTACTGATCCGCGCAAGGGCCGTTTCCGGCCCTAAACGCATGGAGCGCCTCAGCCGCCGAGCCTTTCCTTCACCAGGCGCGAGGCTTTCGCCATGTCCATCTGCCCGGCATATTTGCCTTTCAGCGCGCCCATTACCCTGCCCATGTCCTTCAGGCTCTGCGCGCCGGTCTCCTCGATAATCGCATCCACCGCTTCGGCGATTTCGTCTTCCGTCATCTGCCGCGGCAGGAACTCCTCGATGATGGCGATTTCCTCGCGCTCCTGCGCGGCAAGATCGGGGCGGCCGCCTTTCTCGTACATCTCCGCCGATTCCCGCCGCTGCTTGATCATCTTCATCAGCAGCGCCTGCAGGTCGGCCTCGGTGGGGGCATCGTCCTTGCCGCTGCCGCGGGCCTGAATGTCCCGGTCCTTGATGGCGGCGGCGATGAGCCTGAGCGTCGCCATGCGCCGCTTGTCCTGCGAGCGGATGGCCAGTTTCAGCTCTTCTTCGATGCGACTGCGCAGATCTTCCGCCATGATCCCTCTCCTCCCCCCGGCCTTTTTCCCTCTTGCTCACGAACGCGCAAAGAGATACTCCTGCCGCCAGCCGCTTTCAACCGTTGCCGCAAGAGGCGCGACATGACGACACCCACCCCGTGGACGGCAGAAAAACCCACCGCCGTGCTGGTATTGGCCAATGGCGCGGTAATACAGGGCAAGGGCGTGGGCGCCACCGGCGTGGCCGAGGCGGAAGTGTGCTTCAACACCGCCATGACCGGCTATCAGGAAATTCTCACCGACCCGTCCTATGCCGATCAGATCGTCACCTTCACCTTTCCCCACATCGGCAACGTGGGCGCCACCCCGGAAGACGACGAAACCTCCAACCCGGAGATGGAATCGCAGGTGCGCGGCTGCGTGCTGCATGCGGACATCACCAACCCGTCCAACTGGCGGGCGCGCGAGCATTTCGACGCCTGGCTGAAGGCGCGCGGCATCATCGGCATCTGCGGCGTGGACACCCGCGCGCTCACCACCTTCATCCGCGAAAACGGCATGCCCAACGCGGTCATCGCCCACGATCCGGATGGCGATTTCGACATCGAGGCGCTGCGGGAGCGGGCGCGACGCTGGCACGGCATCGTGGGGGCGGATCTGGCCTCGAAGGTGAGCACGAAGCGCCCCTATGAGTGGACGCAGGGCACCTGGCGCTGGCCCAACGGCTTCACCCGCGCGCGCGAGGAGGATTTGCGCCTGCACGTGGTGGCCATCGACTATGGCATCAAGAAGAACATCCTGCGCTGCCTGGTGGACGTGGGCTGCAAGGTGACGGTGGTGCCGGCGAACACCCCGGCCGAAGACATTCTGGCGCTCGAGCCAGACGGCGTGTTCCTGTCCAACGGCCCGGGCGACCCGGCGGCGACGGCGGAAAACCACGCCGGCGCGCAGATCGGCGCGTTGCTGAAGGCGCGCCTGCCCCTGTTCGGCATCTGCCTGGGCCATCAGATGCTGGCCATCGCGCTCGGCGGCCGCACGAAGAAAATGAAGCAGGGGCATCACGGCGCCAACCACCCGGTGAAGGACTTCACCACGGCGAAG
>JALVFB010000198.1 GCA_027030295.1 Hyphomicrobiales bacterium | reverse complement strand
AGAACAGGCCGTGGAACAGCGCTTCCGCCGCCTCCTTCGTGGCCGGCTCGCCGGGGCGCAGCACGCGATAGATCTCGACCAGCGCCTGCTCGTAGTTCTCCGCCTTGTCGGCCTTCAGCGTGTTGCGCAGCCACGGGCCGGTGCGCACCGGGTCGATGTCCAGCACGCGGATTTCCTTGTATCCGGCCTCGCGCAGGCGGTCGAGCACCTCTTGCGTGATCTCGTCGCCGGCCTCGGCGTAGATCTCGCCGGTCTCGGGGTTGACCAGCTCGTCGGCGAGATACTGGCCATACAGATCCTCGTCGCGCACGAGGATTTCCTTCAGCCCTTCCTCGGCCAGCTTTTTCGCGCGGCGCGGGGTGATTTTCTGGCCGGCCTTCACCACCACCTCGCCGGTGTCGGCATCGATGAGGTCGTGGGCGGGCTTCAGCCCCTTGAAGCGCTCCGGATCGAAGGGCGTGCGCCAGCCCTTCTTCTTTTCATCCCAGCGATAGGTGATGGTGTCATAGACCGAATGCAGGATCTCCTCCGAGTCCATGCCCAGGGCATAGAGCAGCGTGGTCACGGGCAGCTTGCGCCGGCGGTCGATGCGCACGTGCATGATGTCCTTGGCGTCGAACTCGAAGTCCAGCCAGGAGCCGCGATAGGGGATGATGCGGGCGGCGAACAGCAGCTTGCCGGAAGCGTGGGTCTTGCCCTTGTCATGGTCGAAGAACACGCCCGGCGAGCGGTGCATCTGCGAGACGATGACGCGCTCGGTGCCGTTGATGATGAAGGTGCCCTTTTCGGTCATGAGCGGAATGTCGCCCATGTAGACATCCTGCTCCTTGATGTCCTTCACCGTCTTCGCCTCGGTGTCCGGGTCGATATCGAAGACGATGAGGCGGAGCGTCACCTTCAGCGGCGCGGCATAGGTCATGTCGCGCTGCTGGCACTCCTCCACGTCATATTTCGGCGGCTCGAACTCGTAGTCGAGAAAGTCCAGCTGCGCGCGGCCGGAAAAATCCTCGACCGGGAACACCGACTTGAACACCGCCGGCAGCCCGATGTCCTGGCGCCGCCCTTCCTTTTCCATCTGCAGGAACTGGGCGTAGGATTCGCGCTGCACGTGGATGAGGTCGGGCATGTCGGCCACTTCGCGAATGCGGCCGAAATTCTTGCGGATGCGCTCTACCTTCGTCATCGCTGCTCTTTCTCTTGCCGCGGCCGGTGGCCGCGTTTTGCCGGTTTCGGGTTTGTCGCCTGTCGCGCACTTTCCCGTTGAGGAAACTTTTCCCAACGGGAAAACGGCGAAAGGCACGTGCGCCTCATCGCGCCCCGGTCAGAAGGGCCGGAGCGGGAAAAGGCGCCGCGCTGGCCACCTGCCTTCTGGCTCTCGCATGTCGCGCAAGGCGTCGCCTGCCTGTCAGCTCCCGTGACTGTGCCGCCCGCGGCGGCGAACGCCGCCGGCGCGGTCGCATGGCCCACGCCGGCGGCGGGTTGTCGTGCGAATTACTTCAGCTCGACGGTGGCGCCGGCCTCCTCGAGCTTCTTCTTGATTTCCTCGGCCTCGTCCTTGGAAGCGGCCTCCTTCACGACGCCGCCCTTTTCCACCAGCTCCTTGGCTTCCTTGAGCCCCAGGCCGGTGATGGCGCGCACTTCCTTGATGACGTTGATCTTCTTGTCGCCGTGATTGACGAGAACGACGTCGAACTCCGTCTTCTCCTCGGCGCCGCCCTCGGCACCGGCGGCGGCACCCGGCACCGCAGCCACGGCCACCGGCGCGGCGGCGGAAACGCCCCACTTGTCCTCCAGCATCTTCGCCAGTTCGGCGGCTTCCATCACGGTGAGGGAGGACAGCTCCTCGGCAATTTTCTCAAGATCGGCCATTGTTCCGTTTCCTCGTGTTGATCGGTTCGAACCTGTCGGTTTGCGTTGACCCGCCCCGTCAGCGTCTCATGGCGGAGCCGGCCGGTGTCGTTTGCGTTGCGGCACATGCCGCTCAGGCGGCGACGCCGCTCATGCGGCCTCCTGCTCGCCACGGGCGGACAGCACGCGCGCCAGCTGGCCCGCCGGCGCCTGCACGACGCCCACCAGCTTCTGCGCCGGCGCCTGGATGACGCCGATGAGCTTCGCCCGCAGCTCGTCCAGGGACGGCAGCTCGGCCAGCGCCTTCACGCCGGCCTCGTCCAGCAGGTTCTCTTCCAGCATGCCGCCGAGCACGACGAACTTCTCCGCGTGCTCCTTGGCGAACCCGACCGCCGTCTTCGGCGCCACCACGGGGTCTTCCGACCACATGAGCACCGTCGGGCCGGAGAAGAGTTCCGCCAGGCCTTCCCTGGGCGTGCCCGCCAGAGCGATCTTCGCCAGGCGGTTCTTCACCACCTTGACCATGCCGCCCGCCTCATACATCCGGTTGCGAAGATCGGTGATCTCCGCCACCGTCAGACCGAGGTTGTGCGCGAGAACGATGGAGGGGTACTTGCCGAAGACCTCCTCCTTCAGCCACGCGACGACCTCGCGTTTACGGGCTCTGTCCACTTTCTCGCTCCTTTGCAGACATGGCGCTTCAGGGCACATGCCCTTCCGCGCCGGTTGCCCAACCCGCCGCACCCGCTCGCCTCTCGCGAAGCATGGGCAGGCGCGGCACCAGGCCTGTCCGCTCTTCGCGCCGCAATGGGCCTGCGCCCTTTAGCGACGCCGGTCCGAACCGACCGCAGGCACCGCAAGCGGCGCCACGATCCGTTCTTCCCGTCTGTGCGGGCCGGCGAAGCCGCCATTTGAGCCTCTCCTCCACGTGAAGGATTCGAGGCGCCCGCAGTCTCGGACAGGACTTCAGGCGGCGTTTCGGAAAGGCTTCGATCCGTTTCCGATCCACCGCCGAAACCGGGCCGCCTCGCGGCCGCCCGGCATTCTCGCATCAGGCGCCGGTGATGGAGCCGAGATCCACCTTCACGCCCGGCCCCATGGTGGACGACAGCGCCACGCCCTTCACATAGGCGCCCTTGGCTCCTTCCGGCTTGGCCTTGATGACCGCATCGACGAACGCCTTCACGTTCTGCGCGATCTTGTCCTCGTCGAAGCTCGCCTTGCCGATGCCGGCGTGCACGATGCCGGCCTTCTCCACGCGGAACTGCACCGCGCCGGCCTTGGCGCGCTTCACCGCCTCGCCGACGTTGGGCGTCACCGTGCCGACCTTGGGGTTCGGCATCAGCCCGCGGGGGCCCAGGATCTTGCCCAGCCGGCCCACCAGCGGCATCATGTCCGGCGTGGCGATGGCGGTGTCGAAGTTGATCTCGCCCTTCTGGATCTGCTCCACCAGATCCTCGGCGCCGACGATGTCCGCGCCCGCGGCCTTCGCCTCCTCGGCCTTGTCGCCCTTGGCGAACACCGCCACGCGCACCGTCTTGCCGGTGCCGGCGGGCAGCTCGGCCACACCGCGCACCATCTGGTCGGCATGACGCGGATCGACACCCAGATTCATGGCGATCTCGATGGTTTCGTCGAACTTCGCGTTGGCCCGCTCCTTGATGAGCCTGATCGCCTCGTCAAGGGCATAGACCTTGTTGCGGTCCAGCCCCTCCACGTTATTCCGGTAACGCTTTCCGTGCTTCGCCATGGCCGTCACTCCACCACCTCGAGGCCCATGGAGCGGGCCGACCCCTCGATGATCCTCATCGCCGCGTCCATGTCGCGAGCGTTCAGATCCTTCATCTTCAGCTCCGCGATCTCGCGGATCTGGTCCTTCGTCACCTGGCCGACGATGTTCAGCCCCGGCTCCTGCGAACCTTTCTGGATCTTCGCCGCCTTCTTCAGGAGATAGGACGCCGGCGGCGTCTTGATCTCGAAGGTGAAGGACTTGTCCTGGTAGATGGTGATGATGGTGGGCACGGGCGCGCCCGGCTCCATGTCCTGCGTCTTGGCGTTGAAGGCCTTGCAGAACTCCATGATGTTGATGCCGCGCTGGCCCAGCGCCGGACCCACGGGGGGAGACGGGTTGGCCTGCCCGGCAGGCACCTGCAAACGCAGGTATCCCTCGATCTTCTTCGCCATGTCAGCAGCCTCTTCACTTGCTGGATGGCGCCCTCCTCGGCCGCCATCCGGTTCACGAGGTGCCGTGGTGCGGCGGGCGCGGTTGGCGACGCCACGCCCGGCCTCCCACGGCGCAAACTCAGCCCTTCTTTTCCACCTGGCCGTATTCCAGGTCCACCGGCGTTTCGCCGCCGAAGATGGGCACCAGCACCTTCAGGCGCTGATGGGCCTCGTCCACCTCGGCCACCGCGCCCTCGAAGCTGGCGAACGGCCCGTCGATGATGCGCACCTGCTCGCCGATCTCGAAGCTGACGCCGCCTTCCGCCGGGCGCGGACCTTCCTGCACGATGCCGAGAATGCGCGCGGCCTCCTCCTCGGAAATGGGCATGGGCTTGTTGCCCTTGTCCGACCCCAGAAAGCCGGTCACCTTCGGCGTGTTCTTGATCAGGTGAAAGGTGGCGTCGTTCATTTCCATCTTCACCAGCACGTAGCCGGGGAACAGGTGGCGCTTCTTCACCACCTTGCGGCCGCCGGGCTTGACCTCCACCACTTCCTCGGTGGGCACCAGCACGTCCTCGAAGAAGTCGGCAAGCCCCTGCACCTCCGCCTGGTGGCGGATTTCCTCCGCCACCTTGTCCTCGAAGTTCGAGTAGGCGTGCACGATATACCAGCGTTTCGCCATGAAGCCCCGTCCCGCCGATGCTGCGCCATCGCCGTGCCTCGCGCCCGTTTCGCATCCCGGCGAATGCGTCGGCGCGCCGGCCCGTTATCGCGCGAATGTCAGACGTTATAGATGAACGTATCCACCAACCACTTCAGAATGGCGTCCACGAAAAAGAAGAACACCGCCGTGGCGGCCACCATCAGCAGCACCATCACCGTGGTAATGATGACTTCCTGCCGGCTGGGCCAGGTGACCTTCGCCGCCTCCTGCCGCACCTCGCGGATGAACTGGAAAACGTTCGCCTTCGCCATGCTCGCCCGCTCCGTGCCGCCCTGCATTTGCCGTGCCGCCACCATGTTCTTGCGGGAACACGAAAGCCGGGCGCTGAAGAAACATGCAGCCTCCAGGCCCGGGGATGGTTTCGATTCCCGCCACGGCGGCGATACCTAGCCCAATTCGCACCGGCACGCAAGGGGAGTCAAGGCAAAAATCATGCCATCCTCGTATGCCTGCCATGCATCGGCCCCAAGACAACCGCCCGCATGCCAAGCAGGCGCCCGGCGGCTCAGCTCAGCAGGCGGGAAACGGGGAGCCGGGCGAACTGCGGGTCGGTGAGAGGATACTGCGCCAGGAACAGCTCGGCGGTGGCGATGGCGTCTTCCAGCGCGTGGTGCGGACGGTGCGGCGGCAGACGATAGCGGGCGCGGCAGGCGGCCAGGCGCAGGTCGGTGGGTTTCACGTGCGGATTGGAACGGGTGAGGCGGCGGCGCTCCAGCTCCATGGTGTCCACCACGTAGAAGGGCAGCACGGCGCCATAGAGGCTTTTCATGGCGGCGTGCAGGAAGCGGCGCTCCACCGCCGCATAATGCACCAGCAGGATGCGGCCACGCATGGCCGGCAGCAGAATTTCCATCATCTTCCTCAGATCGCAGCCGCGCTCGGCCTCGGCGTCGGTGATGTGGTGGACGGCGACGCTTCCTCCCTTCAGGGGAATGCCGGCGTTGACGATGCAATGATACGCCTCGCCCAGACGGATGCACCCCTTCTCCAGCAACGCGAAGCCCATGGAGAGAATGCGATCGGCGCGCGGGTCCAGCCCGGTGGTTTCGAAATCCAGCGCCAGGAAAGCGACGCTTTCCAACGGCTGGCGGATGTCCGGCAGCGGCGCCCGCAGATAGGCGCGGGCCAGAGGGTCGCGCACGGTCTTCAGCGCCCTGCGGCGCAGCAGCGGCTGGGCCGCGGGCCTCTCGCGCAGCAGGCGCATCATGGCAGACGGCCCGCCTGATAGCGCTGCTCCAGCGCCGCCTGCATGGTGCGCACCACGTCGAAGGCATCCTTCAGGTGGCGGCGCTCCAACGCGGAAAGTTCCTCCGGCGAGACGAAGTTGTCGGGCTTCTCGCCGGCGCGGATGCGCTCGGCCTGGTGGCGCAGACGCACCAGCGAGATGAAGTCGAAGGCGTCCAGCAGCTCCTTCATGCCCTCCTCGCTCAGCTCGCCTTCGGCGGCGGCTTCCTGCAGCCGTTCGCGGGTGGCGATGGCGGCCACGCCGGCGGCCAGCGCGTGGACCCGCGCCAGATCGATGATGGGCACCACGCCGCGCTTCTTCATGTCCAGCGCCGGTTCCTCGTGGCCCGACCGCTCCAGCACGAACTGGCGGAAGAACCCCAGGGGCGGACGGTAATGCAGGGCGTTGGCGGCCATGTGGGCGAGGAAGATGGTGTTGCCGCTGGCCATTTCGCGCACGTCTCCCCACAGAGCTTCCAACAGCGCGCAATCGCCGTGCAAACAGCGCAGATCGAAGAAGATGGAGGCGTGCATCAGCGCCTTCGGCTCCGGTGAAAGGATCCAGTTTTCGAACAAGGCGCGCCAGCCCTTCAGCGGCAGGCGCCATTTTTCGTTGCTGGCCATGACCTCGCCCGGGCAATAGACATAGCCGCAGGCGTTCAGCCCGTCGCTGATGTCCTTCGCCAGTCGCGCGAAATAGGCGCCGTGTTCGGCGGCGTCATACTCGTCGGAGAGGATGATGGCGTTGTCCTGATCGGTGTGCACGGTCTGCTCGCGGCGGGCCAGCGAACCGGCGACGATGAAGGCGTAGGGCACCGGCGGCGGCCCCAGCCGCGCTTCCGCCAGGGCGATGACGCGGCGGGTGATGGCCGTGCCCACCGCGCTGATGGCATGGGCGATGTCATGCGCCGGCAGGCCGGTGTCCACCAGCGTCACCAGCGCCCGCGGCAGGCGCTTCGAGAGCGCCACCAATTCATCCAGATCACGGGCGCGGGCGATGTCATTGACCAGGAACACCGGGTTCTGGCTCTGCTGGCGAATGAGGCCGGCGGCGGTGATCAGCCCGGCGACGCGCACCCGCTCGCCGTCGCGCCGAACCACCGGCAGGTGGCGGATGTTGTGCCGGGCCATGATCAGCAGGGCGTCGGCGGCGCGGGCATCGGCGGCGATGGTGACCGGATCGGGCGTCATGATGGCGCTGGCCGGGGCCTCCGGCGGCAGGGCGCGGGCCACGGCGCGGGTGCAGAAATCACGGTCGGTGACGATGCCCGACAGCTTGCCGCCATGCATCACCATAAGCGCCGAGGCGTCGCGCTCGGCCATGCGCGCGGCGGCTTCGCGAATGGAGGTGTCGGCGGATATTTCCACCAGCGGTTCGTCAGCGATGTCGTGGGCGGAAAGGGTGAGCAGGCTGCCGTCCGAGGGCAGCGCCACGTCAAGCGCATGGCGCAGGCTTTGGCGGCCCGTTCTCGCAAAGAAACCGCGGAAGTCCTCGTGCGCCCGGTAGAACTTCAGAAACAGCTCGCCAGGCAGGGCATAGAGCAGCGCATCCTCGATGACGCGCACTTCCATGACGACGCGGCCATCGTTGAGCAGGGAGCGGAAGCCCACCCATTCGCCGGCGGCGTAACGGTTGTGCAGGCGGCCCTGTTCGTCGCGCACTTCCACCGCCCCCTTGCGGACGAGGTAGAGATGGCGGTTCGCATCCCCGGGGCGCAGGAGCACGTCGCCGGCGCGGCGATAGAGGATTTCCAGTTGCGAGACGGCCTCGTCCAGCTCTTCTTCCGACAGCCGGTCGAAAGGCGGGGCGGTGGAAAGAAAGTCGCGGATGGCGAGTTCCTCGGGTTGCATGCTGGCCTCCCGCCGGACGTCCGGCTTCAATAACGCACCCTCGTTTCTCCGATATAGGTCTTCTTTCCCGCCGTGGCCACCAGGCGGAGACGGCGGCTCTCATCGCCCGGCGGCGGAGCGGAAACGATCCGGACGCGCCAGGTGCGGCCGTCGGCGCTGGTCATGCGCAGCGGGCGGTCCCGTTCGGCGTTCAACGGCGCGATGCTCACCAGCACCCCGGTCAGCGGCTCGCTGGATTCGACGCTCAATGCCCGCAGCCCGCGATCGTCGAACTCGCCGCGGATGAACAGGTGCAGGTCGCCGGCCTTCAGGTGGCAGGCCTTCAGGCGCATGGCGCAGGCGCGGCGCGGCGCCAGGCGGGCGGCGACCTGGGGATGGGTGGCCGTCCAATACATCTCCGCCAGGCCCCAGCCGGCGATGGCCAGCAGGGGCGCCACCACGATGGCGATTTTCAGATGCGGGTTGATGGCCATGAACGGCTCCCGTGCAAACGGACTCCGGGCCTCCGCGAGGGGAGGCCCGGAACCATCGACGTGTGCTCAGTGGTTGCTGGCCGCACCGGCGCCACGCGGCACGCGGATGTTCTCCACCAGCTCCTGGATGTGCTGAGGCGGCTCCTCGGTGGAGCGGGACACCAGCCAGGCGACCAGGAAGTTCACCAGCGCGCCCACCGCGCCGAAGGCCTCCGGCGCGATGCCGAGGAACCAGTTGGACGGCGTGTTGGGCAGCAGGTTGGTGCCGGGCAGGAACAGGAAGCCCTTGTAGGCGAAGATGTAGAACAGCGTGATGCCCAGCCCGGCCAGCATGCCGGCCACGGCGCCCTGACGGTTGATGCGACGCGAGAAGATGCCCATCAGGATGACCGGGAACAGCGAACTGGCCGCCAGACCAAAGGCCAGCGCCACCACCTGCGCGGCGAAGCCCGGTGGATGCAGGCCCAGATACCCCGCCACCAGAATGGAGCCGGCCATGGCGATGCGTCCGGCCATGAGTTCGCCGCGTTCGGAGATGTTTGGCGTGAAGATGCCCTTCATGAGGTCATGCGATATGGCCGAGGATATGGCCAGCAACAGACCGGCCGCGGTTGACAATGCCGCGGCGATGCCGCCCGCCGCCACCAGCGCGATGACCCAGTTGGGCAGGTTGGCGATCTCGGGGTTGGCGAGCACCATGATGTCGCGGTCGATCTTGACCATCTCGTTGCCCTTCCAGCCCCACTGCTCGGCCTTCTTGGCGAACGCCGGGTTCTTGTCGTTGTAATACTGGATACGGCCGTCGCCGTTCTTGTCCTTGTATTTCAGAAGCCCGGTCTTCTCCCAGTTCTTGAACCACTGCGGCCGGTCTTCATAGCGCAGGTTGCCGTCCGGCGCGCCGACCTCGCCGACCTGGATGGTCTTGATGAGGTTGTAGAAGGACATGGCGCCCACCGCCGGCGCGACCGTGTAGAGGAGCGCGATGAACAGCAGCGCCCAGCCGGCGGACGAGCGCGCGTCGGACACCTTCGGCACGGTGAAGAAGCGCATGATGACGTGCGGCAGGCCGGCGGTGCCGATCATCAACGACAGGGTGTAGAGCAGGATGTTCAGCGTGTTGCTCTTCTGCGCCGTGTAGGCGGCGAAGCCCAGATCCTGAAGGATCACGTCGAGCTTGTCCAGCAGATAGGTGCCATCGCCCACCAGCTTGCTGCCCAGCCCGATCTGCGGCAGCGCGGCGCCGGTCAGATGCAGGGAAATGAACACGGCGGGCACCGTGTAGGCGGTGATCAGCACCACATACTGGGCGATCTGGGTGTAGGTGATGCCCTTCATGCCGCCGAGCACGGCATAGACGAAAACGACGGCCATGCCGATGAGCAGGCCCAGCTGGAACGGCAGCTCCAGGAAGCGCGAAAAGGCCACGCCAATGCCCTTCATCTGGCCGATCACGTAGGTGAGCGAGGCCACGATGAGGCAGATGATGGCCACCATGCGGGCGGTTTGCGAATAATAGCGCTCGCCGATGAATTCCGGCACGGTGTATTTGCCGAACTTGCGAAGATACGGCGCCAGCAGCATGGCCAGCAGCACATAGCCGCCCGTCCAGCCCATGAGAAACACCGAGGCGTCATAGCCCTTGAAGGCGATGAGGCCGGCCATGGAGATGAACGAGGCGGCGGACATCCAGTCGGCGGCGGTGGCCATGCCGTTGGCGATGGGGTTCACGCCCTTGCCGGCGAC
>JALVFB010000197.1 GCA_027030295.1 Hyphomicrobiales bacterium | reverse complement strand
ACTTGCGTCACCTTCACCGCACCCTGGCGGATGGAGGTGCCGACGCAGTCAGAACCGGTATCGCCGCCGCCGATGACCAGCACGTGCTTGCCTTCCGCCGTGATCGGCTCCTCGTCGAAGCCCTCGCCGGAAACGCGACGGTTCTGTTGCGTGAGGAACTCCATGGCGAAATGAACGCCCTTCAGCTCCCGCCCCGGCACCGGCAGATCGCGCGGCTTCTCCGAGCCGCCGGCCATGAGCACGGCATCGTATTCGTCGAGCAGGCTTTTCAGCTTCACGTCGTGCCCCACGTGCACGCCGGTGTGGAAGGTCACGCCTTCCTCTTCCATCTGCGCCACGCGCCGCTCCACGACCTTCTTGTTCAGCTTGAAGTCGGGAATGCCATAGCGCAGCAGGCCGCCGGGATGCTTGTTCTTTTCGTAAACATGCACTTCGTGCCCGGCGCGCGCCAGTTGCTGCGCGGCGGCCAGCCCCGCCGGGCCGGAGCCGACGATGGCCACGCGCTTGCCGGTCTTCTTCTTCGGCGGCTTCGGGGTGATCCAGCCTTCTTCCCACGCGCGGTCGGCCAGCTGGCATTCCACCGTCTTGATGGTGACGGGAATGTCCTCCAGGTAGAGCGTGCAGGCGGCCTCGCATGGCGCCGGGCACACCCTGCCCGTGATGTCGGGAAAATTGTTGGTGGTGTGCAGGTTCTCGATGGCCGTCTTCCAGTCGCCGCGCCAGGTCAGGTCGTTCCAGTCCGGGATCTGGTTGTTGATGGGGCAGCCGTTGTGGCAGTAGGGGATGCCGCAGTCCATGCAGCGCGCCGCCTGCTGCCGCAGCTCCTCTTCCGGCAGCGGAATGACGAACTCGTCCCAGTGGCGAATGCGTTCGTCCACCGGCTGATAGCCCCGGTCACGCCGTGGAATCTCCAGAAATCCCGTAACCTTGCCCATCGCGTCCTCTTTTCCACTCGCTCCTTGCTCGCCGAAGCGCCCGTCAGTGCACGGGCGCCAGCCCCAGCCGTTCCTCGCCCCTGGCGATCCAGCGCCGAATGGCGGGCCTTTCCGAAAGGTCGAACCCGCCCTCGTGCGCCAGCCGCGTGTAGGGCAACAGGGCCACATCGGCCAGCGTCATGTCATCGTTCACCAACCAGTCCCGTTCGGCGAGATGCGCCTCGAGCACATCGAGCGCCGCCTCGCCACGCTCCACCCGCCAGGCTTCGCGCTCTTCCGCGCCACGCCCCAGATAGCGCATCTGGAAGCGGCACACCGCCACGTATGGCTCGTGTGAATACTGCTCCCAGAACAGCCACGCATCCATTTTCGCCATGGCGAAATCATCCGCCGGAACGAGCGCGCTGTCCCGCGCCAGATAGCGGATGATGGCGTTGGACTGCGCCAGCGTGCGACCGTCTTCCAGCTCCAGCACCGGCACCTGCCCGAAGGGGTTGCGCGCCAGGAACTCTTCCGTGCGCGTCTCGCCCTTCAGGATGTCCACTTCGCACCACTCGTAGTCCAGCCCCAGCCAGTCCGCCGTCCACTTCACCTTCTGGCAGTTGCCGGAAGCCATATCGCCATATATCCGCAGCATGCCGGCGGCTCCTTTCCATGGTTTCACCGGATCATTCCGCCGCCGGCGACGGCGCCACGCCGATCTCCTTCTCCAGATCGCCTTCCTTCGCCTGCTTTTCCGCCAGCTCCTTCAGCGCCCGGCGATACTCCACCGGCATCACCTTCACGAACTTCGGCAGATACTCGTCCCAGTGTTTCAGGATATGCGCCGCTTTCGGCGAGTTGGTGTAGCGCCTGTGGTTCTCCAGCAGGATGCGCAGGCGCTGCGCGTCGTGCCTGTCCATCTCGTGCAGCACGTCCACCAGCCCGTGCGTCTCCATCTCGCCACGGCGCAGCACGTCTTCGGCCGCCTCGTCCTCGGCCGGGATCGGCTCCAGATCGACCATGGCGAGGTTGCAGCGGCGCTCGAAGTCGCCCTCCTCGTCCAGCACATAGGCGATGCCGCCGGACATGCCCGCCGCGAAGTTGCGCCCCGTGGGGCCGATGACCACGACGCAGCCGCCGGTCATGTATTCGCAGCCATGATCGCCCACGCCCTCCACCACGGCCACGGCGCCGGAGTTGCGCACGGCGAAACGCTCACCCGCGATGCCGCGGAAATAGACCTCGCCGCAGATGGCGCCGTAGAGCACCGTGTTGCCGACGATGATGCTGTTCTCCGGGTCGATGCCCGATTCCTCCGGCGGGCGCACGATGATGCGGCCGCCCGAGATGCCCTTGCCCACGTAGTCGTTGGCATCGCCCACCAGGTCGAGCGTGACGCCCTTCGCCAGCCACGCACCGAAGCTCTGACCCGCCGTGCCGCGCATGGAGAAGTGGATGGTGTCGTCCGGCAGGCCGGCGTGGCCGTGGCGCTTCGCCACCTCGCCGGAAAGCATGGCGCCGATGGTGCGGTCGGTGTTCTTCACCGCGATCTCCGCCCGCACCGGCTCGCCCTTTTCCAGCGCCGGCCGCGCGATCTCGATGAGCTTGCGGTCGAGAATGTCCGCAATCGGGTGATTCTGTTCCTCGCAATGGTAAATGGCCACGTTTTCGGGAACATCCGGCTTCTCGAACAGGCGGGTGAAGTCCAGCCCCCTGGCCTTCCAGTGCTCCAGCGCTTCTTCCTTGTCGAGGAACTCGGTCTGCCCGATCATTTCATCGAAGGTGCGGAAACCCATTTGCGCC
>JALVFB010000196.1 GCA_027030295.1 Hyphomicrobiales bacterium | reverse complement strand
GGCGGTGAAGGACGTGCTGGACGCCGCGCGCGAGCGCGGGCTGATGATCGCCACCGCCGAAAGCTGCACCGGCGGGCTGCTGGCCGCCGCCTTCACCGAGGTGCCGGGCGCCTCCACCGTGTTCGAGCGCGGCTTCGTGACCTATTCCAACGAGGCCAAGATGGAGCTGCTGGGCGTGGCCGCCGAAACGCTGGCGGCGCACGGCGCGGTGTCGGAGCAGACGGCGCGCGAAATGGCCGAAGGCGCGTTGCGTCACTCGCGCGCCGACATCACCGTCGCCATCACCGGCATCGCCGGACCGGGCGGCGGCACGAAGGACAAGCCCGTGGGGCTGGTGCACTTCGCCTGTGCGGCGCGCGACGGCGAGACCATCGCCCTGATGAAACTGTTCGGCGACATCGGCCGGGCGGAAGTGCGTTTTCAGGCCCTGCACGCCGCGCTCGACCTGCTGCGCCTGCAAATGGAAGAGAACTATCCGCCGGCGGTGGCCTGAAGTTGCCAGCCCGTCTCTCGGCAGAACGATTCGGGCCGCCCCCTCAGGCGATGATGCGCACCCTGCCATTTTCTCCGCGCTTCAGCTCGACGATGCGGAATCCCTTGTCCAGCTCCCTTTCCATCGGATAGCCATGGGCGTGGCACAGCACCCGCACGCCGTGGCGCTCCAGCATGTATTGCGTGTGAACGTGCCCGTGGATCCACAGCGCCACGCCGGCGAAGGGATGGCCCGGCCTGTCCAGAATGGCGGTGGCGTAATAGGGATTGTAGATGCTGCCCAGCATTTGTTCGGGAAAAGCCTCCCAGGTCGGCGCGTGGTGGGTGATGATGACGTCCGCCCGCGACTCGCGCAAGAAAGCCAGATGCCGCTCGTGCGTCTCCCGCAGCCGCTCCCATGAAATGCCGCGAATGACCCGCGCATCGGTCATGCCGCGCTTGAAATCCGGCCACCATTCGTATGGAAAGGCCGTCCACAGCGTCGCTCCGGCGAAGCGCACGCCGCCTATTTCGCGCACGAAACATCCTTCCGTTGGTGGCGGAAAATCGCCGTGGTAATAATCATGATTGCCGGGCACGAACAGCGCCTCTCCCGGCAACGAGCGCAGATATGCCGTCCGCGCTTCCGCGTGCGGATGCAGATCGCCGGCGATGACATACAAGTCAGCCTCGGGCGGCCGCGGCGGCGGCGGGCCGAACTCCAGATGCACATCGGAAATGACGGCCAGGCGCATGGGTCTTCTCCGGCGCTGCGGCATTCTCCCGCCGACCTTGACAAATCGCCGCCACTGGCACAACCACAACAACGAAGCATCCACCACAGTTTCGGGAGGCCGCCATGTCCGATTTTTCCGCCATGAAACCCTTCATCGCCAAGGTCGCCGCCGGCGAAGCGCTCTCCCGCGAGGAAGCGCGGCAGGCCTTCACCGTGATGATGAACGGCGAGGCATCGGACGCGCAGATCGGCGGTCTTCTGATCGGCATGCGGGTGCGCGGCGAAACGGTGGAGGAAATCACCGGCGCGGTTCAGGTGATGCGCGAGAAGATGACGCCGGTGCAGGCCCCGGAAGACGCCATCGACATCGTCGGCACCGGTGGCGACGCATCGGGGTCGTATAACATCTCCACCGCCTCGGCCTTCGTCGCCGCCGGCGCCGGCGTGCCGGTGGCCAAGCATGGCAACCGGGCGCTGTCTTCGAAATCCGGCGCCGCGGACGTGCTGGCGGCGCTGGGGGTGAAGCTGGAGCTGACACCGGAGCAGATCACCCGTTGCATCGAGGAGGCGGGGGTGGGCTTCATGTTCGCGCCCATGCACCACGCGGCCATGAAACACGTCGGCCCGGCGCGGGTGCAGCTGGGCACGCGCACCGTCTTCAACCTGCTGGGGCCGCTGTCCAATCCGGCGGGCGTGAAGCGCCAGCTCGTCGGCGTGTTCGCGCGCGAATGGGTGGAGCCGCTGGCCCGCGTGCTGGGCGAGCTGGGTTGCGAGGCCGCCTGGGTGGTGCATGGTGATGGCGGACTGGACGAGATTTCGCCCTCCGGCCCGACGACGGTGGCGGAGCTGCGTGGCGGCGAGGTGCATACCTTCGAGATCGGCCCGGAGGACGCCGGCCTGTCGCGCCGCGACTTCGAGGAAATCCGTGGCGGCGATGCCGGGCACAACGCCAAGGCCCTGCGCGCGGTGCTGCAGGGCGAACCGGGCGCCTATCGCGACGCCGTGCTGCTGAACGCCGGTGGAGCGCTGGTGGTGGCCGGGCGCGCGTCGGACTTCCATGAGGGTATCACGCTGGCCGCCGAGTCCATCGACTCAGGCCGCGCGCTGGCGGCGCTGGAAAAGCTGGTGGAGGTGTCGAACGCCGCGAGCTGACCGTCTGCGATCTCGCACGTCATTCCGGCGCAAGCCGGAATCCCGTGCAGCGAACGCATGAGTCGAAAGCCCGAGACCCCGGCTTTCGCCGGGGTGACGAGGGGGTTCCCATGCCCGACATCCTTGAAAAGATCGCCGCCACCAAACGCGAGGAAGTGGCCGAGGGCAAGAAGCGGCATGCCATCGGCGACTTCGAGGAGATGATCGCCGCGCAAACGCCACCGCGCGGTTTCGCCCAGGCGCTGGCCCGCACCACCGAGGCCGGCCGCCCGGCGCTGATCGCCGAGATAAAAAAGGCCTCGCCCTCGAAGGGCCTCATCCGCGCCGATTTCGATCCGCCGGCGCTGGCCCGCGCCTATGA
>JALVFB010000195.1 GCA_027030295.1 Hyphomicrobiales bacterium | reverse complement strand
ATGGAATGCCCGCGATAGCGGTAGGTCTGCATCTCCAGGATGAATGGCCCGTTGCCGGAGAGCACGTGTTGCAGGGCGCGCCCGGCGGCATCCTTCACGGCGCGCACGTCCATGCCGTCCACCTGCTCGCCGGGGATGCCGAAGGCGGCGCCACGCATGAACAGTTCCTCCGCCTTCGCCGAGGCACGGTGGATTTCCGTGCCCATGGCATAGCGGTTGTTCTCGATGACATAGACCACCGGCAGCTTCCACAGGGCGGCCATGTTGAAGCTCTCGTAGACCTGCCCCTGGTTGGCCGCGCCCTCGCCGAAGAAGGTGAAGCAGGCCCTGTCCTCGCCATTGTAGTGCGCGGCGAAGGCAAGGCCCGTACCCAGCGGCACCTGCGCGCCGACGATGCCGTGACCGCCCCAGAAATGCCCGGCCACGTGGAACATGTGCATGGAGCCGCCCTTGCCTTTCGAGACGCCGGGCAGGCGGCCCGTCAGCTCGGCCATCACCGCCTTCGGGTCGGCGCCCGCCAGCAGCTCCTGGGCGTGGCAACGGTAGGAGGTGATGACATCATCCTGTTCGCGGCGGGCCATGAACACGCCCGTGGCCACCGCCTCCTGCCCGATGTAGAGATGCAGGAAACCGCCGATGTGGCCCATGCCATAGAGCTGGCCGGCCTTTTCCTCGAAACGACGGATGAGCAGCATGTCCTTGAGCGCGCGCAGCTCTTCCTCCTTCGTGAAGGCAGGCGGGTGATTCGGTTTCGCCGCCGCCTTGCGCGCGCGGCCCTTGCCCTGTTTGCCGGATGTGCTGGCAGCCATGAAACGCTCCGTCGTTGGCCCCCGCGTGTGGATTCGCATTCCCTGCGGGCAGCTTATAGCGAAGCGGCGGGAGAAAACACAAGTCCGCACCGATTAACCGAAATTCGGTTAATCACATGGAACGTGCGGAATGTCGCCGGATTCAGGCCGCCCGCACGTTGCCCGGACGGCGCGGCGCCGGGCGGTTCTGAGCGGGCAGACGCAGCGCCAGCAGCAGCAGGATGATGGCGGCGTAAACGAGTGGTTCGATCTGCCAGCCCTTGCGCACCCAGATGAAGTGCAGCGCCACCAGCGGCGCCAGCGCATAAACCAGCCGGTGCAGACGGCGCCAGCGCGCCCCGCCCAGGCGGCGGATCATGGCATCGTGGGACGTGGCGGCCAGCGGCAGCATCATCAGCAGGGCCGCCATGCCGACGGTGATGAAGGGCCGCTTGACGATGTCGGAGAGCATCTGCGCCACGTAGCCCTGCATGTCCAGCGCCAGCCACACGGAAAGATGCGCCAGCGCCATAAAGAAGGCCGACAGCCCCAGCGCCCGGCGGAATTTCATCAGGTTCAGGCCGGTGAAGCGTTTGAGCGGCGTCAGCGCCAGCGAGGCGATGAGGAATTGCAGCGCCAGCCGCCCATATTCCCACTCAAGCGCGCGCACCGGGTCGGGCCGGTAGGCGCCGGAGAGCGCCTGCCGGAAATGCCAGGCGATGAGCGCCGCCGCCAGCAGATAGATGGGCCAGGCGGGCAGGCGGCGGACGAACTGGTTGATGCGTTGGATCATGCGCGGCTCCTTCTGGCCGCCCTTTCTACCACGGGCCGCGCCCGGGCGCCGCTCACAATCGCGCCATGGTCAAATCATACCAGAATGCATAAATGACCACCCACCGCCCCGCGTTCCCACTTGGGCCCCCAAATTATGAAAAACAAGGGCCTGAGGGCGCGGGGCGGTTTCAGCGGCCAGACGTTGCGCATCCTGGTATTATTCGGGACATGGCACGCCGGTGCCGCGCAAGCCGCAATAGCCGCCGGGATTTTTCGCCAGATACTGCTGGTGATGCTCCTCGGCGAAATAAAATGGCGGAGCGGAGCGGATTTCCGTGGTGACGCGCCCCAGCCCGCACGCCGCCAGCGCCTGTTCATAGGCCTCCTTCGAGCGCGATGCGGCTTCGAGCTGCCGCGGCGTGGTGGCGTAAATGGCGGAGCGGTATTGCGTGCCCACGTCGTTGCCCTGGCGCATGCCCTGCGTGGGGTCGTGCGATTCCCAGAACCGGCGCAACAGCTCCTCGAAGGCCACCTTGTCCGGCTCGAACACCACCATCACCGTTTCCGCGTGCCCCGTGTGGCCGCTGCACACCTCTTCGTAGGTGGGGTTGGGGGTGTGGCCGCCCTGATAGCCCACCGCCGTCACCCACACGCCGGGCATCCGCCAGAACAATCGCTCCGCGCCCCAGAAGCAGCCCATGCCGAAGAAGCACGTTTGCGCGCCTTCCGGATACGGCCCTTTCAGCGGCCGGCCGGAGACGAAATGATGCTTCGCCGTGGGGATCGGCTCCTCCCGCCCGGGCAGCGCCTCCTCCGGCGAAATCATGCGCATCTTTTCCTTCAGCCGTTCCGGCGTGAAAAACATCGGCTCTCTCCTTGCGGCTTTTTGTGGCCGGCCCACCGCCCCGCACCCCCGCCCAACCCCCGATTGTCACGGGCAGGGTTGGACGGGGATGCGGGGTGGCGGACCGGCAAGATGCCTTTACGCGCCCTTTCCGCATCATATAGGTTGGAAAGCCGGAATCGACGCATCATTTTTTCGTGCGGAAACCATGGACGCAATCACCCGCGCCATCGAACACCTCGCCCGCCTGCCGGGGCTGGGGCCGCGCTCGGCGCAGCGCATCGTGCTGCACCTGTTGCGCCAGCGCGAGAGCCGGTTGAGGCCGTTGGCCGAGGCCCTGACCGCGTTGGCGGAGGCGGTGCGCGCGTGTTCCGTCTGTGGCAATTTCGACACCACCGACCCGTGCCGCATCTGCGCCAGCGAAAGGCGTCAGAAGGAGCTGTTGTGCGTGGTGAAGGACGTGGCCGACCTGTGGGCGCTGGAGCGCGCCGGCGTCTTTCGCGGGCGCTATCACGTCACCGGCGGGCTGCTGTCGCCGCTGGATGGCGTCACGCCGGACGATCTGCGCATTCCGCAGCTGGTGAACCGGGTGCGCGCGGAAGGGGTGCGGGAAGTGATCCTGGCGCTGGACGCCACCGTGGAGGGGCAGACCACGGCGCACTACATCGCCGATGCGCTGGCCGACAGCGGTGCGCGGGTGAGCCACCTGGCGCACGGCATGCCGGTGGGCGGCGAGCTGGAGTTTCTGGACGACGGCACCATCGCCGCGGCCTTCCGCGCCCGAAGGTGAGAGAAATACCCCCTAGCGGCGCGCGGCGTGCATCGTGCGCACCCGCCCCTGGCGAATGGCGGCGCGGATGAACGGAAGCTTGCGCGAAACGTGATGTTCTCCCGCGTCGAAGACATCATGGCGATGGTTGCAGGCGCGCATGATCCGCCGGTAAGTGTTTTTCATGCGGCGCTTGAGCGCGTTACAGTCGGAAGCGCTCATGTGGCGCAATTTCCCGTCCACCCGTTTCAGGCATTCCGTCCAGATGGCGATGTGTCGTTCCTCATGACGGCGCAGGCGCGTCAGGAACCCTGGCCAGCGTTTCCGGGCACTTGCACGCAGCAACCGTGGCCGACGCAGGCGCGGCAGGGTGACGATGAAACGCGCGCGCAATCGGAAATCCCGCACCTGACAACGCCCCGCCACCCGATTCAGGCGGGCGGAATAGCGCGCCTCCATGCGGGTGCTGGCCAGCGCCGGCCGGCCACCCACCCGCGGGCCGCGGCGGCGCATGTCCGCCAGCAGGGCGCGCTCATTGCGGCCGGAAACGGCGTATTGACGCTCCACCCGCGCGGTGTTCAGCTGCGCCCGCGCGGCCTGTGGCGCGTGCGCCAGTCCCGGCAGCATCGCCACCAGAACCATCACGGCCCCTCCCTTGCGCATCCGTTTTCCCCCCTGGCTGTTCCTGGCGGGATAATGAGCGGTTTGCACAGCCCCCGCAAGAGTCTAAAAAGGTGTCGGGCAACAGGGAGCAGGATCGTGATGCAGCGCGGCCGGGTGAAATTTTTCGACATCAGGCGCGGCTTCGGTTTCATCGTGCCCGAAGACGGCGGCGAGGACGTGTTCGTGCACCATTCGGCGGTGGCCCGCGCCGGATTGCCGACGCTGTTGCCCGGCATGCGGGTGCAATATGTGCTGCGCTCCTCGTGGCACGGCCGCCGGGCGCAGGCCGACGAGCTGTTGCTGCTGGACGAGGATGAACAGACGCGGGAGGCGGCGGAATAGGGGACGGTCGTCCCTCCGGTCTTCGCAACGGCGGTGAGAAAAGCAGGCTCCACGCCGTTTTCCCTTCGCGCGAACGCCGTTTCCGGGGGAGCTGGACATGAATTGGTCTGAAACGCTGGCCCTGCGATTGCTCCACCGCCTGGAGCCGGAGCGCGCGCACGAACTGACCATCCGCGCCCTGCAATGGGGGCTGTTTCCCATGTCGCGCCCGGTGACGGACGAACGCCTGCGCGTGGACTGCTGCGGCCTTTCGTTTGCCAATCCGCTGGGGCTGGCCGCCGGGTTCGACAAGAACGCCCGCGCCGCGCCGGCGCTGTTCGCCATCGGCTTCGGCTTCGTGGAAGTGGGCACGGTCACGCCGCTGGCCCAGCCCGGCAACCCGCGCCCGCGCCTGTTTCGCCTGAAGGAGGACGAGGCCATCATCAATCGCCTGGGCTTCAACAACGAGGGCCAGGCGGCCGTGCTTGCCCGCCTTCGGAAATATGCCCGCCTGTCCGGGCGCGGGGTGCTGGGGGTAAACATCGGCGCCAACAAGAACAGCCGCGACCGCATCGCCGATTATGCGCAAGGCGCGCGCTGCTTCGCCGACGTGGCCGATTATCTGACGGTGAACATCTCCTCGCCCAACACGCCGGGGCTGCGCGACCTGCAGGGGCCGGAGGCGCTGCGGCGGCTGCTGGCGGGCGTGAAAGCGGTGGTGGCGGAACGCGGCAGGGCGGCGTTGCCGGTATTCGTGAAAATCGCGCCGGACATGGACGATGCGGCGCTGGCCGAGATCGTGGAGGCGGCGGTGGAAGGCGGCGCGGCGGGGCTGATCGTGTCCAATACCACCATCGAGCGGCCCGAATCGCTGAAAAGCCCGTTGCGAACGGAGGCCGGCGGGCTTTCCGGGCTGCCACTGTTCGCGCCTTCCACGCGCATGCTGGCGCGGGCCTGGCTGCTGGCGGCGGGGCGCCTGCGCCTCATTGGCGTGGGCGGCGTGCGCGATGCGGAAACGGCATGGACAAAGATCCGCGCCGGGGCCGACCTTGTGCAGGTGCTCAGCGCCTTCGTCTATCGCGGGCCGTCGCTGGTGGCGGATATCCTTTCCGGCCTGCTGGAGCGCATGGAGCGGGCAGGCTACGCTCACGTGAGCGAGGCGGTGGGCACGGCGGCGGAGGAATGGGCGGAGCGTCATGCGCCCGGACAATCACGGACGGGCGCGTCAGTCGGTCAGTCCACGTCGCGCGCCGTCGCGGCGCTTGGTAACGCGTTCTACCTGGGCGACTGGACGAAAGCCCGCGGCGGTGTAAAACGGAACGTGATCACCCAACATCAAACGGGGAGCGAAACATGAAAGTCGTGATGTGGCACAACCCGCGCTGTTCGAAGTCGCGCCAGACGTTGCAGTTGCTTCAGGAAAGGGGCATCGAGCCGCAAATCGTCAAATACCTGGAAACGCCACCTTCGGCGGAGGACATTCGCGAGGTCTTGCAACTTCTGGGCTTTTCCTCCGCGCGCGAGCTGATGCGCAGGAAGGAGAAGGAATACAGGGAGCTGGGGCTGGCGGACGAGAGCAAGTCCGAAGACGAGCTGATCCGGGCCATGGTGGAGCATCCGCGGCTCATCGAACGCCCGGTGGTGATCGTGGAAGACGCACGGGGCAAACGAGCGGCGCTGGGCCGCCCGCCCGAAAACGTGCTCAGCCTTTTCGAATGAACACGCTCCCACACCAGAAGCCGCCCTCAGGGCAGCATTTGCAACCCGCGCGCCAGCCCCCACAGCATGATGAACAGACCCGTCGCCATCAGCAGCGTGAGAGTCATCATGTTGCGTGGAGCGGGCCGGTTGCCCGGCGGGGAATTTTCTGTTTGCCGTTGGAGCTGCATGACGAATCACTCCCCTCCCCCGCAGCGGAAAGCTAGTGCACCAATATCGCGCCGGGGTAGTAAAATGATGGCAAGCAGATGGCGACTTCCCTTTTTCACCATACCCGCGGATGCAATTTATAATATTATTTCCATGAAATGTCAATCTGCAATTGCGTCGATGACACCAGTCGCCATGGTTGCCATTGACTTGAGCGACGGGCTTGTGCGTTTCTGAACGACCACGAACAACAGGCGGGAAGGGTGATGAACGAGCGGAACACAACTGTGCTGGATGGCGTGGAACAGGCGCTGGAAGCGTTGCGCAATGGCGAAATGGTGGTGGTGGTGGATGACGCCGACCGCGAGAACGAGGGCGACCTCATCGCCGCGGCCAGCACCATCACGCCTGAGCAGATGGCCTTCATGATCCGACACACCTCCGGCATCATCTGCGCGCCGATGACGCCGGAAGAGGCCCGGCGGCTGAACCTGGATCCCATGGTGGCGGTGAACGACGCGCCGCTTTCCACCGCGTTCACCGTGTCGGTGGACTACCGCAAGGGGTTGACCACGGGCATCTCGGCGGCGGAGCGCACCGCCACGGTGCGGGCGCTGGCCGATCCGTGCTCCAGCCCGGAAGACTTCGTGCGTCCGGGCCACGTCTTTCCGCTGGTGGCGCGGCGCGGCGGCGTGCTCATCCGCTCCGGCCACACCGAAGCCGCCGTCGATCTGTGCAAACTGGCCGGCCTGCCGCCGGTGGGCGTCATCTCCGAGCTGGTGAACGACGACGGCACCGTGAAGCGCGGCGAAGAGGTGCTGGCGTTTGCCCGCGAGCACGGGTTCAAGATCATTTCCGTGGCCGATCTCATCGCCTATCGACGCAAGCGCGAACGGCTGGTGGAGCGGGTGGCGGAGTTCGATCTGGAAACGCCCGTCGGCCCGGCGCGGGCCATCGCCTACGCCACGCCATTCGACCCGGTGCAGCACCTGGCGCTGATCTTCGGGGACATCGGCGGCGGAAAAGGCGTGCTCGCCCGCCTGCACCGCGAAAACGTTCTGGAAGACGTGTTCGGCCACCGCGAAACGCTGAACCGCGTGTTCGAGGCGTTGAAAAAGGAAGGGGGCGGCGTGCTCATCTATTTGCGCGAGGGCGCCACCGGCGTGCCGCCCGCCTCCATCGCCGAGCTGGCGGGCGAAGCTCCCGAACGCGAAGACACCGAAAGCGCGAAGGAACGCGAGAAGGAATGGCGCGACGTGGGTCTGGGCGCACAGATCCTGCGCGATCTGGGCATCCGCTCCATCCGCCTGCTGTCCTCCTCCGATCGTCACTATGTCGGCCTCTCCGGTTTCGGCATCGAAATCGCCGAAACCGTGCCGGTGCAAGTATAACGATTTCATAAATTATTAAACATTTATTATTCATTTATTATTAACCATTATTATCGCCTCCGGTCAGCACGGAGGCGACAATGCGAGGTCAATCACATTCCATTCCACCCGCCCTTTTCCGCCAGCTCAAACGGGTGCCGAAGGGCAGGCGGCGAGCCATTTACGAAGCCCTGCAAAGAACGTTGGCGAACGAGGAATTTTTCCGGATCCATGCGCGCAAGGGCCGGGGACGCCTGTTTTCGGTTGCTCTTCCTCACGGCTATCGTGTTATTGTGTATGTCGGAAAAGATGGAGAGCGGGAGCTGTTGCGGCTCGTAGCCTGAGGCCAGAAGGCCATGAACAAGTTCGATGAAATTGCCGATCGCCGGGTTTCCGAGGAAGACTGGCGCGAGGCGGAGAAGTTGACCATGCGCATCCAGGCCGGTGAGGAGGTGATGATCCCGCTGGAGCTGGCGCGCCGCATACTCATCGACGACGAGCCACCCCTGCAGGTGTTTCGTGAATGGCGCGGCCTGTCGCTGGCCGAGTTGGCGGAGAAAACCGCCGTTTCACCGGAAGAACTGGCCGAGCTGGATACCGCGTCCGCCCTGCCGCGGGATGCCGCCGAGGTTATCGCCCCGGCGCTGGGCATTCCTCCCGAATTGCTGCTTGATTGATTCCCGCCATTCATTGTTCCCTGCTTGCCGCGGGCCGTGGGTTTGCGCTACACGCTGGCGGTGACGACAATCAGGGATTTCAGGCGACCATGGCCAGGAAGAAGAAAAGCGCGCGCCCGAAGGCGCGGCTGCCGAAGGGCTTTCGCGACATCTCCGCGGCGGAAATCGCCGCCACGCGGGCCATGCTGGACACGGTGCGCGGGGTCTATGCCGCGCACGGCTTCGCCGAGCTGGAAACGCCCTTCATCGAATACGCCGATGCGCTGGGCAAGTTCCTGCCCGATGAGGACAGGCCGAACGAGGGCGTCTTCTCGTTTCAGGACGAGGACGAGCAATGGCTCTCGCTTCGCTATGACCTGACCGCGCCGCTGGCGCGCCACGTGGCGGCCAATTACGACCGGCTGCCGAAGCCCTACCGCTCCATGCGCGCGGGCTGGGTGTTTCGCAACGAAAAGCCCGGCCCCGGACGCTTCCGCCAGTTCATGCAGTGCGACGCCGACACCGTCGGCACCGCCAGCCCGCTGGCGGACGCGGAGGTGTGCATGATGGCGGCGGAGGCCTTCGAGGCGCTGGGAATCGCGCGTGGCGACTATGTGCTCAAGGTCAACAACCGCAAGATTCTCGACGGCGTGCTGGAGGGTATCGGCCAGGCGGACGAGGCGGCGCGGCTCACCATCCTGCGCGCCATCGACAAGCTGGACCGGCTGGGGCCCGAGGCCGTGCGCGCCCTGCTGGGCGAGGGGCGGCTCGACGAATCCGGCGACTTCACCAAGGGCGCGGGGCTGGACGAGGCGCAGATCAAACACGTCATGGCCTTCGTGGAGGCGGGGCTGGAAGGCGGCGCGCGCGCGGACATTCTGGCCAGGCTGGAGAAGCTGGTGGGCGGCTCGGAGCGCGGCAGGGAAGGCGTCGCGGAGCTGGCGGAAATGGCCGCGTTTCTGGATGCGGCTGGTTACGGCGCGGAGCGCATCGCCTTCGACCCCTCCGTGGTGCGGGGGCTCGACTATTACACCGGCCCGGTGTTCGAAGCCGAACTGACCTTCCATGTCGAAGACGAGGACGGCAACCGGGTGCGCTTCGGCTCCGTCGGCGGCGGCGGGCGCTATGACGACCTGGTGGCGCGCTTCACCGGACAGAAGGTGCCGGCGACGGGTTTTTCCGTCGGCGTCTCGCGGCTGTATGCGGCGCTGGAGTATCTGAAGAAGCTGCGTGCGCCGGCACAGGGCGCGCCGGTGGTGGTGCTGGTGATGGATCGCGAGCGGGTGGCCGACTACTGGCGCATGGTGGAAGAGCTGCGCAGCGACGGCATCGCCGCGGAAATGTACATGGGGACATCTGGCCTGAAGGCGCAAATGAAATACGCCGACAAGCGCGGCGCGCCCATCGCCGTCATCGAGGGCGAGGACGAACGCCAACAAGGCATCGTGCAGCTGAAAGACCTCATCGAGGGGCGGCGCAAGGCGGCGGCCATCGCCTCGCGGCAGGAGTGGGTGGAACAACGCCCGGCGCAGGTGGCGGTGCCGCGCGGCGAACTGGTGGCGCGGGTGCGCGAGATGCTGGAAAGGCAACGCAACACCACGGGAGCGGATGGTTGATGGCCCCGGCTTCGGACATGGCCGGTCGCATCCTGGCTCTGTTCAGCGAACGCGGCTTCGCGCCGGTGGCGCCGCCCATCCTGCAGCCGGCGGACGTGTTCATCGAAAAGTCGGGCGAGGATATCCGCGCCCGCACCTTCCTGTTTTCCGACCCCGACGGCGTGCAGGAGCTGTGCCTGCGGCCGGATCTGACCGTGCCCACCTGTCGCTGGCACCTGAGCCACGCCGATGATCCGACGCGCGAGGCGAAATATTGCTACGCCGGGCCGGTGTTTCGCTACGACGGGCCGGGCGATCCGCTGCATCCGCAGGAATACGAGCAGGCGGGGCTGGAATGGTTCGGCGCGCCGGACGCGGAGGCGGCGGACGCGGAGGTGCTGGCGCTGGCCGTGGCGGCGGTGC
>JALVFB010000194.1 GCA_027030295.1 Hyphomicrobiales bacterium | reverse complement strand
ACGGGCCATTGCGCCACCGGCCATTGCGCCGAAGGGAACTGCGTGCGCAACGCGCTCATCCGTCTCTTCGTGGTGGCCGCCGTGCTGGCCGGGGTGGCATTCGCCACCGGGCAGATGGCGTGGCTGCTGCTTTCTGGCCTGCTGGCGTTCACCGCCGCCGCGTTGTGGGCGCTGGACAGGTGGTCGCTGCGCCGCGCCCAGACCACGGGCAGGATGTGATGGCCGGAGGAAAGAACGATGGCCGAAATTACCAATGAACTGATCTACGAGGTGCTGAAGAGCGTGCAGGCCCGGCTCGGCAACATCGAGCAGGGGCAAAGGGAAGTCGCCTCGCGCATCTCCGCCCTGCAAACGCACATGCTGGCGGTGGAAAAGGACGTGGCCAACCTTTACGAGGCGCTGGCCGCTCTGGATACGCGCATGGAGCGCATCGAGAAGCGCCTGGACATCGTGGGCGAACCGGAGTTGTGAGCCGATGCTGAGCGACAAGGATCGCATCTACACGAACCTCTACGGGTTCCACGACCCTGGCCTGAAGGGCGCGCTGAAGCGCGGCGTCTATGATGGCGTGAAGGGGTTCATCGAAAAGGGCCGGGACTGGATCATCGAGGAGGTGAAGACCTCGGGCCTGCGGGGGCGCGGCGGTGCGGGCTTCCCGACGGGGCTGAAGTGGTCGTTCATGCCGAAAGAGGTGGGCGAACGGCCGCATTATCTCATCGTCAACGCCGACGAATCCGAACCTGGCACTTGCAAGGACCGCGAAATCCTGCGCCACGATCCGCATCGGCTCATCGAGGGCATGATTCTCGCCTCGTGTGCGGTGCAGGCGCACACGGCCTTCATCTATTTCCGTGGCGAGTTCATCGCCGAGCGGCACGCTTTCGAGGCCGCCGTGCAGGAGGCCTACGACGCCGGCATTCTCGGCAAGAACGGCGTCTTCGGCTGGGATCTGGACATCGTGGTGCACCATGGCGCGGGGGCCTACATCTGCGGCGAGGAAACGGCGCTGATCGAATCCATGGAGGGCAAGAAGGGTCAGCCCAGGCTCAAACCCCCGTTTCCGGCCAATGCGGGCCTGTATGGCTGCCCGAGCACGGTGAACAACGTGGAATCCATCGCCGACGTGGGCGAAATCCTGCGCCGGGGCGGCGACTGGTTCGCCTCGTTGGGCAAGCCCAACAACACCGGCACCAAGCTGTTCTGCATCTCCGGCCACGTGGAGCGTCCGTGCGTGGTGGAAGAGGAGATGGGCATCACCTTTCGCGAGCTGATCGATGCGCATTGCGGCGGCATCACGGGCGGCTGGGACAACCTGCTGGCGGTCATCCCCGGCGGCTCCTCGGTGCGGCTGGTGCCGGCGCATCAGATCATCGACTGTCCGCTGACCTTCGACGACCTGATGAAGCTCGGCTCCGGTCTGGGCACGGCGGGCATGATCGTGATGGACAAGTCCACCGACATCGTGCGCGCCATCGCCCGGCTCATCTACTTCTACAAGCACGAAAGCTGTGGCCAGTGCACGCCCTGCCGCGAGGGCACGGGCTGGATGTGGCGGCTGCTGGAGCGCATGGCGGAAGGCCGGGCGGAAAAGCGCGAGATCGATCTGTTGTTCGAGGTGAGCAAGGAAATCGAGGGCCACACCATCTGCGCGCTGGGCGACGCGGCGGCGTGGCCGGTACAGGGGCTGATCAACCACTTCCGCGACGAGATCGAGCGGCGCATCGACCAATACACGGCGCGCGCGGATGCGGATGGGTCGACCGTGAAAGAGATGGAGAAGGCGGCGGGATAAAGTGCGATCGTGGCGCGGACGGTGTTTCTCTCCACCGTCATGCCCGGGCTTGTCCCGGGCATCCAGAAAACCGGACTGGATTGCCGGGACAAGCCCGGCAATGACACGGGAGGTGAAACACGCGAAAGGGCCGGAAACAAACGATCGCAAAGACAAACCGATTACGACGGGGACGGGGCGAGCATGCCGAAGGTCATCATAGACGGGGTGGAAATCGAGGCGCCGGACGGCACCACGCTGTTGCAGGCCTGTGAAATGGCCGGCAAGGAGGTGCCGCGCTTCTGCTATCACGAGCGCCTGTCCGTGGCGGGCAACTGCCGCATGTGCCTGGTGGAGGTGAAGGGCATGCCCAAGCCCATGGCCTCCTGCGCGCTGTCGGTGAACGACCTCCGGCCCGGGCCGAACGGCGAGCCGCCGGAGGTGTTCACCGAATCGCCGGTGGCGCGGCGGGCGCGGCACGGGGTGCTGGAGTTCATCCTCATCAACCACCCGCTGGACTGCCCCATCTGCGACCAGGGCGGCGAATGCGACCTGCAGGATCAGGCGCTGGCCTACGGGCGCGGCGAATCGCGCTTCCATGAGGCAAAGCGGGCGGTGGAAGACCGCTATATCCATCCGCTCATCAAGACCATCATGACCCGCTGCATCAAGTGCACCCGCTGCGTGCGCTTCATCGCCGACGTGGCGGGGCTGGGCGACCTGGGCGCCACCGGGCGCGGCGAAAACGTGGAAATAACCACCTATCTCGACGAGGCGCTGAACACCGAGCTGGCGGGCAACATCGCCGACGTGTGCCCCGTGGGCGCGCTGACGCACGCGCCATACGCCTATCACGCGCGGCCGTGGGAGCTGACGAAAACCGAGACCATCGACCTGATGGACGGCATGGGCTGCAACATCCGGGTGGACGCGAAGTTCGACCGGCTCATGCGCATCCTGCCGCGGCT
>JALVFB010000193.1 GCA_027030295.1 Hyphomicrobiales bacterium | reverse complement strand
GTCAAGGGCGCGGAGCGCCGCCGGAGGCGGGCAGGGCCCTTGACAGCGGTGGAAAGCAGGCAAATCGTGAAGTTGCTCCCTCCCCTCGCGGGCAAGAAAAGCGTCCTGGACGCTTTTCTTGCCCGCGAGGGGAGGACAATGATCAGATAATCAAGAGAAGTTGGCGCATGAGCATTCAGCCGCGCACCCGCATCGCCGAGACTTTTGACCGTCTGGCGCAGGAAGGCCGCAAGGCGCTGGTGACCTTCATCACCGCCGGCGATCCGGATCCGGAAACCTCGCAGCGTATTCTCGACGGCCTGCCGGAAGCGGGCGCGGACGTGATCGAGCTGGGCATGCCGTTCACCGACCCCATGGCCGACGGCCCGGCCATTCAGCTGGCCTCGCAGCGGGCGCTGAAGGCCGGCCAGACCATGGAGAAGACGCTCGCCATGGTGCGCCGCTTCCGGGCGCAGGACGATACGACGCCCATCGTGCTGATGGGCTATTACAACCCGGTTTACGTCTACGGCAACGAGCGCTTCCTGAATGACGCGAAGGATGCGGGCGTGGACGGGCTGATCATCGTCGATCTGCCGCCGGAAGAGGACGAGGAGCTGTGCATTCCGGCGAGAAGCGCGGGGCTGAATTTCATCAGGCTCGCCACGCCCACCACCGATGACGCCCGCTTGCCGAAGGTGCTGGCGAACGCCTCCGGGTTTCTCTATTACGTATCCATCACCGGGGTGACCGGCACCCGCGCGCCGGACGTGGCGGAGGTTTCTTCCGCGGTGGCGCGCATCAAGGGGCAGACGGAATTGCCGGTGTGCATCGGTTTTGGCGTGAAGACGCCGGAACAGGCCCGCGCGCTGGCCGCGGCCGGCGATGGCGTGGTGGTGGGATCGGCGCTGGTGAACGCCATTGCGCAAACGCTGGATGACGGCGGCGATGCGGCGTTCGCCGTGCATGAACTGACCCGCGCGCTGGCCGCGGGCGTGCGTGCCGCAGATTGAGAAAAATTGCCGGGGGCGATGGCTGAACGATGAACTGGCTGAAAAATTACGTCCGACCGAAAATCCGCAGCTTCCTGGGCAAGAAGCGCGATGTGCCGGAGAACATGTGGATCAAGGATCCGGTTTCCGGCAAGATGGTGTTCTACAAGGATGTGCAGGCCAACTTCTGGGTGATGCCGGAGTCGGGGCACCATCTGCGCATGCCCGTTCAGGCGCGGCTGGAGATGATGTTCGACGGCGGCGAATACGAGGAGATCGAGTTGCCGGAAGTGGCCACCGACCCGCTGAAGTTCGCCGATCAGCGACGCTATACCGACCGGCTGAAAACCTCGCGCGCCAAGACCGGGCGCAATGACGCCATGGTGGCGGCGCGCGGGAGCGTGGACGGGGTGGAAACGGTCATCTGCGTGCAGGACTTCGAGTTCATGGGCGGCTCCATGGGCATGGCCGTGGGCGAAGCCTTCATCACCGCCGTGCGCCATGCCATCGGGCGCAAATGTCCTTTCGTGGTGTTCATCGCCTCCGGCGGCGCGCGCATGCAGGAGGGCATTCTTTCTCTCATGCAGATGCCGCGCACCACCATCGCCGTGGACGAGCTGAAGGAGGCGGGGCTGCCCTACATCGTGGTGCTCACGCATCCCACCACCGGCGGGGTGACGGCCTCCTACGCCATGCTGGGCGACGTGCACCTGGCCGAACCGGGCGCGCTCATCGGCTTCGCGGGGCCGCGGGTGATCGAACAGACCATCCGCGAAAAGCTGCCGGAAGGCTTCCAGCGCGCCGAATATCTGCTGGAGCATGGCATGGTGGACATGGTGGTGCCGCGGGCCGAGCAGAAACAGGTCATCGGCCGGCTCATCCGCCTGCTGATGGGGCTGCCGCCGGCGGTTGCGGAACCACCGGCCGCGCCCGAAACGAGCGACGAGACAGCCGAAGAAGGCGCGCCCGCCACGGCGGAAGCCGACGCCTCGTCTTCTTCGGAAACGGCGGGCGGGAACTGACGGTGTGTCCCGGCCGCCATCCCCTGCCGACAGGGAGACGATGAACGGATCGCGGAGAGTGCACAGGCGTCCCATCAGCTACTGGCTGAGCATGTTGCTGCTGGCCGTGCTGGCCATCGGGCTGGTGATCTTCTTCTGGCTGGGGGCGGTGCGGCAAAATCCCGCGCCCGTGAACAAGAGCGGATCGCCCCGCACCATTTCGGCCCGCAAGGAGATGGTGGTGCGCAACATCACCCTGGAAGGGCGGGATGAAGATGGCAAACCATTTCATATCGAGGCCGTGCGCAGCCGCCGTCCCGACAAGAACCGGGACACGATGATCCTGGAAGATGCCGTGGGCAAGATCGGCGACGAGGGTGATGCGCCGGTGCATTTTCGCGCCGATCGGGTCGTCTATCACCAGGATAGTCGGCTGGCCGAGCTGACGGGCAACGTGGTGATCGAAAAGCCGCAGAAATGGACGCTCACCGGCCCGCTGGTGCATGTGGATACCCGCAACAGCACCTTTCAGACGGACCGGCCGGTGGTGGTGCATACCGATGCGGGCGTCGTGCATGCCCGGGGCATGCAATCGGACAAGGACGGTGGCCGCACCGTTTTCAAGGGGCCGGTGCACGCCATATTCGATGTCGCCAGCGCGGAAGACACGGCGGCGGAATAATACCAAGCCGCGCAAAGGTTGACCGGTGAAACCGCCCCGCGCCCCTCAGGCCCTTGTTTTTCATGATTTGGGGGCCCAAGTGGGGGCGCGGGGCGG
>JALVFB010000192.1 GCA_027030295.1 Hyphomicrobiales bacterium | reverse complement strand
TCTTGCCTGCCAAAGGGGATGTCCATGGGAAGGCTACTAACAATCTCCCGTGCCAGGATCAATTCGCTACCGGAAAATCGTGGAGAACCTCCGACACCGCACTCATACCAAGCTGCGCAAAGGTTGACCGGTGAAACCGCCCCGCGCCCCTCAGGCCCCTGTTTTTCATGATTTGGGGGGCCAAGTGGGGCGCGGGACGGTGGATGGTTCTTTATGCGTCCTGGTATTATGGGGATCAGGCCCTAGAGCCGCAGCATGTCGATTCCGTGCGCACGCGCGAAGCGCGCCGCCGGTTCGCGCACCGAGCAGGCGGCGGAGGGTTCCGCCAGCCACTGGTGCAATTCGCTGCGCAACCGCCCGACATCCAGTGAACGAATCATCGCCTTCACCGGGCCGATGCCCGCCGGCGGCATGGAAAGCCGCGTGAACCCCAGCCCCGCCAGCACCATCGCCTCCAGCGGATCGCCCGCCATGTCGCCACACACGGAAACCGGCACGCCCTTTCGCGCCGCCCCGGCCGCCGCCACGTCACGCAACAGCCGCAGCATGGCCGGATGCAGCGGATCGTAGCGCCGCGCCGTGCGCGGATTGGCGCGGTCGGCGGCGAACACGAACTGCATCAGGTCGTTGGTGCCGATGGAAACGAAATCGGCCTCCTGAAGCAGCGCCGGCAATTGCCACAGCAGCGCCGGCACCTCCAGCATCACCCCCACCCGCAGCTTGTCCGGCAAAGGCCGCCGCAGGCGCTCGAACAGCCGCATCTGTTCATTCAGCATTGCCCGCGCCGCCTTGAATTCGCCGATGTCCGCCACCATCGGAAACATCACGGACAACGTGCGCCCCGCCGCCGCCGCCAGCAGCGCGCGGAATTGCAGTTTCAGCAATCCCGGCCGGTCCAGCCCGATGCGGATGGCGCGCCAGCCCATCGCCGGGTTCGGCTCGCGCGCGTTGCTCATGAACAGCGGCACCTTGTCCGCCCCGATGTCCAGGGTGCGGAACAGCACCGGCCGCTCGCCCGCCGTCTTCAGCACCGCGCGATAGAGCGCCTCCTGCTCGCCCCGGCGCGGCAGGCGACGACGCATGAGAAAGTCCATCTCGGTGCGGAACAGGCCGATGCCGTCCGCGCCCAGCGTGTCCAGATGTTCGAGGTCGGCGGGCAGCCCGGCGTTGATGAACAGCTCGAATCGCACCCCATCCTTCGACACCGCCGGCGCGTCCTTCAGCCGCACGAAACGCCGCCGCACATCATCGCGCAGCGCCAGCCGGTTGCGCCAGGATTCGAGAAGGTCGGCTTCCGGCCGGATATGCACTTCGCCGGATCGCCCGTCGATGATGACCGTGTCGCCGCTTTCCACGAAATCGGTCGCCCCCTCCACCCCGGCCACCAGCGGCAGCCCCAGGGCGCGGGCCACCAGCGTCACGTGCGCCAGGCGCGCGCCTTCCTCCAGCACCAGACCGGCCAGCCGCCGGTGATCATATTCCAGAAGCTCCGCCGGCCCCATGGAACGGGCGAACAGAATGGCCCCTTCCGGCAGCGGCTTGCGCGCCGCCTCCGGCGCACTGGCGCCATTGCCGCGCGCCAGGATGCGCAGCAGCCGCCACGACAGATCGTCCAGATCGTGCAGCCGCGCCCGCAGGTAGGGGTCGGATTGACGCAGCATGCGCGCGCGATTGTCCGACTGCACCCGCGCCACCGCCGCCTCCGCCGTCAGCCCCAGACGGATGAAATCCTCCATGCGCCGGATCCAGCCGGCGTCGGCGGCGAACATGCTCATGGTTTCCAGGATGGCGTCATGCCCGGAACCGGCCAGCCCCGGATGCCGGCGCAGACGCTCCAGCTCCGCCCTCAGCCGACCCAGTGCTTCATGCAGCCGGTCGCGTTCCGCCAGCGGATCGCTGGCCTCGAAACGGCGGATGGGAATGCGCGATTCGTGCAGCACCGCCTCGCCGATGGCGATGCCCGGATGCAGCCCCTCGCCACGCAGATGATGGCTGCGCAGCCGCCCCGCCCCCAGCGCCTCGCGCAAGGAAAGAACCTCCGGCGAAGCCAGGAACTCCGCCAGCACCATGGCGATGATCTCCAGCGCCTCGCGTTCCTCCTCCGAATAGCGCCGACGCTGGCGGTTCTGCACCACCAGCACGCCGGAAACCGTGCCGCCGCGCAGCACCGGCACGCCCAGGAAGGACTGATAGATCTCCTCACCCGTTTCCGGCAGGTAGTGAAAGGCCGGGTGTTTCTGCGCCTGTGGCAGGTTCAGCGGCTCGGCGGTGGCGGCGATCACCCCCACCAGCCCCTCGCCGACGGCAAGCCGCACCCGGTGCACGGCCTGCGGGTTCAGCCCTTCGGACGCGAACAGCTCCAGCGTCTCGTCGTCCACCAGCACATACAGCGAGCACACCTCCGCCACCATGTTGGCGGCGATGAGCTGCACGATGCGATCGAGTTTCTGCTGGGCCGGTTCCTGCTCCGCCATGACCTCGCGCAACCTGCGGAGCAGGACGCGCGGGCCAGGGCTTGCGAAAGTCATGAGCCGGCGTCCTGCCTTGCGCGGAATTTTCGCCATACGCATACCGCGCGCGCCGAGGGGGCGGCGGCGATGCTGGTGCGCGGTCGTGCGGTGTGGCGGATCATGGAGCTGCCCTCTTTCCCTGCGGCCAACCTAGCGCAAGCGCTCACGCCGCGTCCAGCCCATAGGCCGAATGCAGCGCGCGGATGGCCAGCTCCAGCCACGCCTCGTCGATGAGCACGGAAACCTTGATTTCGGAAGTGG
>JALVFB010000191.1 GCA_027030295.1 Hyphomicrobiales bacterium | reverse complement strand
CAGGCTGCTCACCAGCGGTTTCCATGTGCTGCCGCTCTATCACGCGCCGGGGCAGTGGGTGGGCCGCTGGCAATACGTGAAGCACCCGAAGACCTTTTCGCTCTATGGCTTTCAGATCACCACCACTTGGGACGGCCGCGTTGAACAAGGCAGCGCGAAATAAGTTTGTGCACGACGAACCTTTCTGGCGGCGCAAGGCGCTGGAGGAGATGACGCGCGAGGAGTGGGAGTCGCTGTGTGACCATTGTGGCCGCTGTTGTCTCGTCAAACTGGAGGAAGAGGACACCGGCGCGATTCACTTCACCTCCGCCGTCTGCGCGCTCTACGACCTGGAATGCGGCGGCTGCACCGCCTATGAGAATCGCGCCGAGCGCATGCCGGACTGCGTGCCGCTGACGCCGGAAAAGGTGCGCACGCTTTCATGGCTGCCTTCCACGTGTGCCTACCGCCTGCTGGCCGAGGGCAAGGACTTGCCGGACTGGCACCCGCTGGTTTCCGGCGACCCCTCTTCCGTGCGTCGCGCCGGCGTCTCCATTCTCGGCCGCGTGCGCAGCGAACGCGACGTGGACATCGACGACCTGCCCGACTTCATCGTCACCTGGCCCGCCTGAACCCCTTGTATTTCCCCTGTTTGCGAACGATTCGCGCCAGCCCGCGCAGCGCCGCGCGTTGCGGCAATTTGCACCAAGGATACAGCCCAAGAGTGCTGGACATTGCTTTCCTGCAATGTAAAAAGACGGTCAATTCCGCCAGGCTGCCCCCCGAATGGGGCCACAGCCTTCCGGGAGATGACGGAACAGGCAACCTGAAGAGGGTTTGGCCATGACGACTTTCATCGACCAGGAAGCCTCGCGGCGAGATTTTCTGTTCATCGCCACGGGCACCGTGGGCGCCGCCGGCACCGCGCTGGCGCTGTGGCCCTTCATCGACCAGATGAATCCGGATGCTTCGGTGCTGGCGCTGGCCTCCACCGAGTTCGACATGGCGCCGCTGGCCGAAGGGCAGGGCGTGACCATCAAGTGGCGCGGCAAGCCGGTCTTCATCCGCCACCGCACGAAGGAGGAGATCGAGAAGGCGAAGAAGACGCCGCTGGCGGAGCTGAAGGATCCCGTCGCCCGCAACGCCAACCTGCCGCCGGACGCGCCGGCCACCGACGAAAACCGGGTGAAGGACGCCACCGGCAAGGTCAACGAGAAATATCTGGTGCAGATCGGCATCTGCACCCATCTGGGCTGCGTGCCGCTGGGCGAGGCCGGCGAATATCACGGCTGGTTCTGCCCCTGCCACGGCTCGGTCTATGACACCGCCGGGCGCATTCGCAAGGGGCCGGCTCCGCGCAACCTGGACATTCCGCCCTACAAGTATGTGTCCGACACGAAAATCGTGATCGGCTGAGCGGGAGGGGACACCGACAATGAGCGGACATGCGACATACGAATTCAAGAACCCCATCGTGCGCTGGATAGAGGCGCGCCTGCCCATCTTCTCCGTGATGAAGGCGCAGGCGATGGATTTTCCGACGCCGCGCAACCTGAACTACTGGTGGACGTTCGGCGGCATCGCCGCGACCATGCTGGTGATGCAGATCCTCACCGGCATCGTGCTGGTGATGCACTATACGCCGCACGTCTCCATGGCCTTCGACTCCGTCGAGGGCATCATGCGCGACGTCAACTATGGCTGGCTCATTCGCTGGCTGCACGCCAATGGCGCCTCGTTCTTCTTCATCGCCGTCTACATCCACATGTTCCGCGGCCTCTATTACGGCTCCTACAAGGCCCCGCGCGAAGTTCTGTGGATGATCGGCGTGCTCATCTTCCTCGCCATGATGGCCACGGCCTTCATGGGCTACGTCCTGCCCTGGGGGCAGATGAGCTATTGGGGCGCGGTGGTGATCACCAACCTGTTCTCGGCCATTCCGGTGGTGGGCGACCCCATCGTGCAGTGGCTGTGGGGCGGTTTCTCGGTGGGCAACCCGACCCTGCAGCGCTTCTTCTCGCTGCACTACCTGCTGCCGTTCGTGCTGGCGGCGCTGGTGTTTCTGCACATCTGGGCGCTGCACGTGGTGGGCAACAACAACCCCGACGGCATCGACGTGAAGTCGGAGCAGGACACGCTGCCCTTCCATCCCTTCTACACCATGAAAGACCTCTACGCGATTCTGGTCTTCTTCCTGGTGTATCTGGCTTTCGTGTTCTATTCGCCGTGGTATCTGGGGCACGCCATCAACTTCGCCAAGGCCGACCCGATGGTGACGCCGCCGCACATCGTGCCGGAATGGTATTTCCTGCCGTTCTACGCCATGCTGCGCGCGGTGCCGGACAAGCTCGGCGGCGTGGTGGTGATGTTCGCCTCCATCATCATCCTGTTCTTCCTGCCGTGGCTTGACCGTTCGCCGGTGCGTTCGGCCCGCTACCGCCCGCTGTATCGCTTCTTCTTCTGGCTGCTGGTCATCGACGGCATTTTCCTCGGCATTGTTGGTTCGCAGCCGCCGGAGGGATGGTGGATTCCCGCCGGGCGCATCGCCACCACCTGGTATTTCATTCATTTCTTGGTGGTGCTGCCGCTGCTGAGCCAGATCGAGCGGCCGAAGCCCATGCCGGCCAGCATCACCGAGGCGGTGCTGTCCAGGGGCGGCCACTGACGGCGGACATCGAAAAGGACAAGGAGTTGTCATGATGAACAGGATCATCAGGATGCTGGCCGCGGTGGCGCTGGGGCTGGGGCTCATCGCCACGCCCGTGTTCGCCAGCGGTGCGGCACGCAAGAATGCCGAG
>JALVFB010000190.1 GCA_027030295.1 Hyphomicrobiales bacterium | reverse complement strand
CCACGTATTCCGGAAAGAAATTCTCGAGAAAGGCGGTCACCAGCCGCCCCCGGTCTTCCGGCACCAGCCGCTTCTTCTCCAGCCGCACATAGCCGCGATCCCGCAGCGTCTGCAGGATGCTGGCATAGGTGGAGGGCCGCCCGATGCCCAGCTCTTCCAGCTTCTTCACCAGCGAGGCCTCGGTATAGCGCGGCGGCGGCTCGGTGAAGTGCTGCTTCGCCTCCACCTTCTCCACGCGCAGCACCTCGCCTTCCTTCACTTGCGGCAGGATACGCGTCTCGTCATTTTCCGGCTCGTCATCAGTGCCTTCCTGATAGAGCTTCAGAAAACCGTCGAACTTCTGCACCTGCCCGGTGGCGCGGGTGGTATAGGTGCGCCCGTCCGTGCCCTCGGCGCGGATGTCAACGGTAGTGCGCAGGAACTCCGCCGGCTGCATCTGCGAGGCCAGCGTGCGCTTCCAGATCAGATCGTAGAGCCGCAATTGATCCGCATCGAGATAGGGCTTCACGTCCTCCGGCGCCCGCGTCGGGTCGGTGGGGCGGATGGCCTCGTGCGCTTCCTGCGCGTTGCGCACCTTCGTCTTGTATTGCCGTGGTTTCGCCGGCAGATAGCGCTCGCCGAAGCGCGCGGAAATGGCCTGGCGTGCCGCCTCGATGCCCTCCGGCGCCATGTTCACCGCGTCCGTGCGCATGTAGGTGATCAGCCCCACCGTCTCGCCGCCGAGATCGACGCCCTCGTAGAGCTTCTGCGCCACCCGCATGGTGTGCTGCGGCGAGAACCCCAGCTTGCGCGAGGCCTCCTGTTGCAGGGTGGAGGTGGTGAACGGCGGCGGCGGATTGCGCTTCACCGGCTTCTGGCTCACCTTCTCCACCACGTGCGGCGCGCCTTCCAGCGCCTGGCGGATGGCCTCGGCCTCCTCGCCGGTGCGGATGGCCAGCTTGTCCAGCTTCTTGCCGTCGATGGCGACCAGTCGCGCCGGCAGTGTCTTGTCCTCGGCGGTGCGCAGGTGCTCGTGGATCGTCCAGTATTCCTGCGGCACGAACTGTTCGATCTCGCGCTCGCGCTCGTCCACCAGCCGCAGCGCCACCGACTGCACGCGCCCTGCCGACTTCGCGCCCGGCAGCTTGCGCCACAGCACCGGCGACAGGTTGAAGCCCACCAGATAATCCAGCGCCCGGCGCGCGAGGTAGGCCTCCACCAGATGCTCGTCCAGCCCGCGCGGATGCGCCATGGCCTCGCGGATGGCCGAGGGCGTGATGGCGTGAAACACCACCCGCGCCACGTCCTTGTCGGCCAGCACGCCCTTTCGCCTGAGAATTTCCAGCACGTGCCAGGAAATGGCCTCGCCCTCGCGGTCGGGGTCGGTGGCGAGAATGAGCTTGTCGGCCTGTTTCAGCGCTTTTGCGATGGCCTCGATATGCTTTTTCGATCCGGGCTGGATCTGCCACTTCATGGCGAAATCGTGCTCCGGATCCACCGATCCGTCCTTCGGCGGAAGATCCCGCACATGGCCGAAGGAGGCCAGCACGGAATACCCCGGTCCCAGATACTTGTTGATGGTCTTCGCCTTCGCGGGCGATTCGACGATGACGAGCGCGTTCATGAACTGCCTGAATGCTGGTGGTTTTCCGCTGCGGAGCGCAAGTCCGCGCCGCTCCGCGCCGTGGCCCAGAGATAGAGGCGGCGGCATGAGGGCGCAAGCCCCCGTCTTCCGCGCCGGAAAATCCCGCCGCACAGAACGGGCGCTTTTGCGTTTGCCGCGCGATGGGCTATGAAGGCGCCAGAGCATGCGCCCCGGCGATTCCCGGGCGCGGAGAAAAGCGAATTTCGAGGAGTGACGAGACGATGAAGGATCCTCTGGAACGGCTGGAAACCATGAACGCGCTGGTGCCCATGGTGGTGGAGCAGACCGCCCGCGGCGAGCGCGCCTACGACATCTATTCGCGCCTGCTGAAGGAGCGCATCATTTTCATCACCGGCCCCATCGAGGATCACATGGCAACCTTGGTGGTGGCGCAACTGCTGTTCCTGGAAGCGGAGAACCCGAAGAAGGAAATCGCCATGTACATCAACTCGCCCGGCGGCGTGGTCACCTCCGGGCTGGCGATCTACGACACCATGCAGTTCATCAAGCCGCCGGTTTCCACCACCGTCATCGGCCAGGCCGCGTCCATGGGCTCGCTCTTGCTGGCCGCGGGCGAGGCCGGCATGCGCTTCGCCCTGCCCAACGCGCGCATCATGGTGCACCAGCCCTCCGGCGGCGTGCAGGGCCAGGCGGCGGACATCGAGAGGCACGCCAAGGAAATCCTGGAGCTGCGCGACCGGCTGAACCGCATCTATCACAAGCACACCGGCATGCCGCTGAAGCAGATCGAGGAGCTGCTCGACCGCGACACGTTCCTGACCGCCGAGAAGGCGAAGGAGCTGGGCCTGGTGGACGAGGTGATCGAAAAGCGCCCCGCCCCGGCGGAGGCCGCGTCCTGAGCAAACGGCAGGCACGAAACGCCAAGGCCGGCATCACCTCGATGCCGGCCTTTTCATTTTTTCGAGTCCGGCGCTGACCGCTCACCGATCCCCCTGATTGTGCACGGCATCCGACAGGCCCGTGCCGCGCTCGGTCATGGGCACGTAGTCGCGCAATGTCGGGCCGGTGTAGAGCTGGCGCGGGCGGCCGATCTTGCGCTGCGGATCGGCGATCATCTCGCGCCAGTGCGCCACCCAGCCCACGGTGCGCGCCACCGCGAACAGCACCGTGAACATGTCCGTGGGGAAGCCCAGCGCG
>JALVFB010000189.1 GCA_027030295.1 Hyphomicrobiales bacterium | reverse complement strand
CAGATCGTCGGGCAGCAGGTCGACGCCCAGCCGCCGCTCCAGTTCCTGCACTTCCAGCCGCGCGGATACCACATAGCCGCCCGGCACGGCCACCATTTCCTGATCGGACTCGCCGGCGTCGTGTTCATCAGCGATCTCGCCGACGATCTCCTCGATCACGTCCTCGATGGTGGCCAGGCCCTCGGTGCCGCCGTATTCGTCGATGACGATGGCCATGTGGATGCGGGTGGACTGCATCTTCAGCAACAGGTCGGCGGCGGGCATGGAGCCGGGCACATAGAGCACCGGGCGCAACAGCGGCGAAGATCCCACCGGCATGGCCAGCACCGCGCCGGGCAGCACCAGATCGGGCCGGGTGGCCACGGCATCCCCCGTTGCGTGCGGCCGGGCGTGCTGTTTCAGGTGCTGCAAGAGGTCCTTGATGTGCACCATGCCGATGACGTCATCCAGAGTCTCGTCATAGACCGGCAGGCGCGAATGCAGGGCGCTCGTGAACACCTCCAGCAGGTCGGCCAACGGGGCTTCCGCCGGCACCGCCACGATGTCCGAGCGCGGCACCAGCACGTCTTCCACCGTCCGGCCGGAAAAGGCCACCAGCCGCCCCAGCATTTGCAGGCTCTTGCGGTCTTCGGCCAGGTGGGCGCCGTTCTTCTCCAGCGTCTCCGCCGGCAGCAGCTCCTGCAGGCAGGCGGCCGGATCGGGCCTTTTCGGCTTCAGGCCGATGCGTTCCTTCAGCCGCGCCCACCAGGTGGCGCGCGATGAGTCGTCCTCGTCCCTCTCCGCCGGGGCCGCGGCATCGTCAACGGGTTTCAGCATGTTCGTGTTCATCGTTTTTCATGACGCTCAGGCGCGAGGGTCGGGCAGGCCCAGTCGCGCCAGCGCCGCACGCTCCAGCGCCTCCATGTGCGCGGCTTCCGCCTCGCCCCTTTCATGATCATATCCCAGAAGATGCAAAATTCCGTGAATCACCATCCACGCGAGATGATCGGCGAAGGCAACGGCCCGCGCCGCCGCCTCGCGCCGCAACACGCCGCCGGCCAGCATCAGCGAGCCCAGCGGCCAGGGCGCATCCGGCACGAAGGGCATCTCGCCGGCGGGAAAGGAGAGTACGTTGGTGGGCGCATCCTTGCCGCGCCATTCGGCGTTCACCGCGCGCATGGTTTCATCGTCCACCAGGGAAACGTCGATGAGCGGCGGCACGCCCCGTTTTTCCACCACCGCGCCGTCCGCCGCCGCCACCGCCAGCGCCGCCGTGGCAGCCTTCTCGACGATGGCGCGGAGTTCCGCTTCCGGCAGCGGCCAGCTCTCCGGCGCTTCCAGCGCCAGCGCGACGACCGCGCGCGGCGCGCTACTCGGCGGCTCCTCTTCCGCCGGCGGAACTTCCACGGCCGATTGTTCACTCGCCCGGTTCATGCCTGGTCTTCCGCCTTCTCCGCCGCCTCATAGGCGTCCACGATGCGCGCCACCAGCGGATGGCGCACGATGTCGGCGTCCGAGAAGCGCACCACGGCCACGCCTTCCACCCGCGAAAGCTTCTCCACCGCGTCGCGCAGGCCCGACTTCACCCCCGCCGGCAGATCGATCTGCGACAGGTCGCCGGTGATGATCATGCGCGCGCCCTCGCCCAGGCGGGTGAGGAACATCTTCATCTGCATGGCGGTGGTGTTCTGCGCCTCGTCCAGGATGACACAGGCATGCGACAGCGTGCGCCCGCGCATGAAGGCCAATGGCGCGATCTCGATGGTGCCGTCGGCCATCATCCGCTGCGCCCGCTGCGGGGTGAGCATGTCGTGCAGGGCGTCGTAGAGCGGGCGCAGGTAGGGATCCACCTTCTCCTTCATGTCGCCGGGCAGGAAGCCCAGCTGTTCACCCGCCTCCACGGCGGGGCGCGACAGGATCAGCCGCTCCACCTCGCCGGCCAGCAGCAGCGCTATGCCATGCGCCACCGCCAGATAGGTCTTGCCGGTGCCCGCCGGGCCGACGCCGAACACCAGCTCGTTGGCCGCCAGCGCGTCGAGATAGGTCTTCTGGCCGGCCGAGCGCGGGCGGATGACCTTGCGCCGGGTGCGGATTTCACGAACGGGAGACTGGGCCTTTTCCACCGGCAGGGTGGCGAACAGGCGGATGACGCCCTCCACTTCCGCCGTGTCGATGGCATGCCCCTGCCCGGCGCGGCGATACAGCTCTTCCAGCACGTCGCGGGTGAGCGCGCGGGCGCGCTGCGTGCCGCCGCGCAGGGTCACGTGGTTGCCGCGTGGCAGGATGTCCACACCGGTATGATGTTCGATGAGGGCGAGGTTCCTGTCGTGCTCTCCGAACAGGATGCCGGCGATGCGGTTGTCCTCGAAGGCCAATGTGATATCGCCGGGCCGGCCGCCGGCGTCCGGGGCTTTAGTCAACGGTTGCTGCACTGGGGTCATGTAACCGGATCAGATCTCCCTTCGCGTCTGGGTTCCGCCTTCAACATAGGGCACGCAAGCGCCGGGGAAAAGAGGCAATCGGCGTGTTTTCCGCCTCTTGCGCGGCGGCTCAATAGGCGCGGGCGATGCAGAACTCCACCGCCTCCATCAGCGCGTCGCGGGCAGGATGGGCGGGAAAGGCCGCCAGCGCGTCGCGGGCGATGCCGCCGTAATGGCGCGCCCGCTCGATGGTGTCGGCAAGCGCATCGTGCTTCTTCATCAGGTCCAGGGCGTGTTCCAGGTCGCCCTCGCGCTGATCGCGCCTTTCGATGACACGCTGCCAGAAGGCGCGCTCCTCGTCGTTCCCCCGGCGCCAGGCCAGCACAACGGGAAGGGTGATCTTGCCCTCGC
>JALVFB010000188.1 GCA_027030295.1 Hyphomicrobiales bacterium | reverse complement strand
AGCAGCCAGAAGGACAGCAACGCCGCCGCCAACGCGATGCCGATGAACCGCCAGCCTTCCCGGTGCACCGGGGTCAGCGTTCTGGAGATGGTGTCGAACAGGTCCTGCATGGCTGGCTCCCGGACAGATGGTTCTCACATGCGCTTTTCCAGCTGCTCCGGCGTCCACAGCGGCTCGCGCCTGATCTTCAGCCGTTTCTCGAACAGCGGCACCACGTCTTCCGCTCTTTTCACATGATCCAGCTTCACCTCCGTGCTGGAGTGGAAGAAGCCCTGCTCGCGCATGTGGTCGAACAGCTCCAGCAGCGGATCCCAATAGCCGTCGATGTTGGCGAGGATGATGGGTTTCACATGCTGGCCCAGTTGCAGCCAGGTGGCCATTTCCACCAGCTCTTCCAGCGTGCCGATGCCGCCGGGCAGGGCGCAGAAGCCGTCCGACTTCTCGAACATGGTCTGCTTGCGCTGGTGCATGTTGGCGGTCACCACCAGCTCCTGCACGTTCTCCAGCAGGATCTCCTTGCGCACCAGGAACTCCGGGATCACGCCGATGACATGGCCACCGGCGGAAAGGCATGCCTTCGCCACCTCGCCCATCAGCCCCAGCGAGCCACCGCCATAGACCAGCCCGATGCCGTTTTCCGCCAGCGCGCGGCCCAGTATGCGGGCGGCTTGCGTGTAGGCCGGGTTCTCGCCATGGCTGGAGCCGCAATAGACGCAGAGTTTTCTCTTCGGTTCGCTCATGCCGCCTTGTGAAACACGATCACGGGCGATTCGGCAAGAGCGGGAACGTCCATCCCACAGAAAGGACTTGCAACCCGCGTCCGCAGGCGGCACAAATTCGAATGAGGGAGAAGCCGGGGGAAGATGGCGGCAGGTGCCACGAATGGCTTCGTGGCGTCGGGAGAGGAGGAGGCATGCCATGAACCGCCTGGCTGTCTTGATCGGCGCAGGAGTTGCCACCAGCCTGGCATTGGCGGTCGGCATCGGCTGGAATCATTTCACCAGCAAGCCGTCCGCCGTGCAGGCGTTGCGCACCGGCGCGGAAAAGATTGCTTCCGGCCCGGAGAAACCGGCGAAAAGACCGGCCACGGTGGTGAAGAAGCCGGCGCCCGTTCCTCAACCGGCGCAGAAGGCCACGCCGCCGGCGAAGGCGCCGGAAAAGAGTGCGGCGCCACAGGCGAAAACCCTTGTTCCACCCGCCTTCGATATCGTGCGGGTGGAGCCGGATGGTTCGGTGGTGCTGGCCGGGCGTTCCGCGCCGAACGCGCAGGTGGACATCGTTCTGGATGGCAAGGTGGTGGCCACGGTGCGCGCGGACGCTGGCGGCGCCTGGACATATGTGCCGGACCGGCCGCTGTTTTCCGGCTCCCACCAGCTGACCCTGCAGGCGCATGAAAAGGATGGAACGGTTCGTGCCGATCAGGTGCTCACCGTCAGCATGAAACCCGCGCGGCGTGGCGGCGTGCCGCTGGTGTTGCTCACGACGCCCAATGCCCCCACGAAAGTCCTGCAGAAGCCCACCCCGGAAAGGAAGGAGGAAAAACCGGCCACGCCTCGGCTGGCGCAGGCCGGCGAGCCGCGGGAAACGCCTGACGAAACCGCAGCCGAAAAACCGGCCGCTGCCGAGGCCGAAAAGTCCGCCTCCGAGGAGGCTGAAGAACCACCCGCCGCGGAAGCCGAGAAACCGCCCGCCGCGGAGGCCGAAAGCCCGGCGAGGACGGCCGGGCCAGGCACGTCCGGCGAATCATCGGAAAAGGCATCCGCTCCCGCGGCCGGGAAGTCCGTTGCCGCCTCTTCGCGGATGCGGCCCGAAGAGGAGAAAAAGCCTGCTCCGCCACCACGCACCCTGGTGCTCAGCACGGTGGACTATGACGAGGACGGCCGGATCTTCTTCACCGGTCGCGCGCAAGCCGGCGCGGCGCTCAGGCTCTACGTGGACAACCGCTATTTGGCCGATGTCCGGGCCGGTGAGACCGGCGCCTGGGAGTGGCGCGGCGCCGCCAGCATTGCACCGGGGCGGCATGCGCTGCGCATCGACCGGCTGACCCCCCAGGGCCGGGTGGTGGAACGCATCGAGCTGCCATTCGTGCGCGAGGACGTGCGGCGCGTGGCGGAGGCCCGTGCGGCGGCGGGCAACCCGGCGCTGAAGCGCAGGCTGGAAGCGCGGGCGAAGGCGGCGAGCGCCCCGCGCGAACCCGAAAGCGCGGCGGAGGAAGCTGCGAGGCCGCAGAAACGGGCGGAGGAGAAGACGGCCACGGAAAAAACGGCGAAACGGCAGGCGCAGGCCGGCAAGGAACAGCGGACGCAAGGTGAACTGGCCGCTACCGTCGCCCAGGTGGCGCCGCGCGCTTCCGTCGCCGATACGGCCGCACGACCGGCCACCGAAAAGGAGCAACCGGCCGCCAAACCGAAGAAGGAGACGGGCGCCGCGCCTGGGGCGGCCGGACCGAAGATGGGGCTGATCATCGTGCAGCCCGGCAACAACCTGTGGAACATCTCCCGCGTCATCTATGGCCGCGGCGTGCGCTACACCACCATCTACGAGGCCAACCGCGACCAGATCCGCGACCCTGACCTCATCTATCCCGGCCAGGTGTTCAAGGCGCCGGGGCTGCCGCCCAGGAAGATCACCATCAATCCGGAGCGCAAGACGCCGCTTTCGCCTCGGGAGCTGGAAAAGGCGCCTCTCGCGGACGAAGCGGCTCCGACGGCGCACTGAACGCACCGCCGGAAACCAGGGGCAGGCGCTTCATACCAAGATGCATAAAGAACCACCCACCGCCCCGCGCCTCCGTTTTTCCCGTCACCCCG
>JALVFB010000187.1 GCA_027030295.1 Hyphomicrobiales bacterium | reverse complement strand
CCCCCTCCCGCCCCCTGGCGGGGCCGACCTCCCCCTTCCAGGGGGAGGAAAAAGGGCAGCATCTCTCGTTTCCTCATGCCCTCACGCCAGGCCGAAGCGCTGAAGCGTCTCCGGCTTCGGGTAGCCCTCCGGCGTCCAGCCGCGCAGCTCGTAGTATTCGGGCAGCATCTTGTCCAGCCCGTTCACCAGCCCCTTGGCCGGGCCGGTCTTCGCCGCCTCCTTCAGGATGCGTTTGGGCAGCGTGTCCTCCTCCGGCGTGATGCCGGCATCCAGGTTGAACTTGCGCTCCATGTTCCAGATGCGCTCGCCCACCTCCAGGAGCTTCTCCACCGTCCACTCGCCCTCGCAGGCGGCGTCCACCTGCGGCGCGATGTCCTCCAGCGTCCAGGCGAAGGTGGTGAAGATGCACAGGCCCGACGAATCCACCGCCGCGGTGGCGTCCTGGAACGCCTTTACCAGCGCCGCCTTGCCGTCAGTGGTCAGCGGATCGGTCTTTTCCGGAATGCCCAGCACTTCCGAGGCCACGGTGTAGGAGCGCAGGTGGCAGGCGCCGCGGTTCGACGTGGCATAGGTCAGGCCCATGCCCTGAATGCCGCGCGGGTCGTAGGCCGGGAATTCCTGGCCCTTCACCGTCATGGACAGCTCCGGATGGCCGTATTTCTCGCAGAAGCGCTTCGACCCCATGGCCAGATCGCGGCCGAAATCGGTGCCTTCGCAGATGGCGTCCACCGCCCGGCACAGGGCCTCGGCCGAGCCGAACTTCAGCTCGATGCCGCCGGTGGCCTCCTTGTCCAGCACGCCCGTCTCATACAGCTCCATGGCCGCGGCGATGGTGGAACCGGTGGAAATGGGGTCGAGCGCATGCTCGTTGCAGCGGTAGTTGCAGTAGGTGAGCGCTTCCAGGTCGTCCACGCCGGTGTCGGCGCCCAGCGCCCAGGCGTTCTCGTATTCCACGCCGCCGGAGGCGCGGTCGTATTTCTCCTTGTCCTCGTCCTTCACGCAGGCGGAGGTGATGTCCAGCTTCGACACCCGCCCGCAGGCGATGGTGCAGCCGAAACAGCCCTGGTTGGTGACGAGGTTCGGCTTGCCGTCGGAACGGCGCGGCCGGTGCATGGCCTCGCCCGAGATTTCATTCGCGCCCTCGAACTGCACGTCGCGCGCGTTGCGGGTGGGCAGGGCGCCGATTTCGTTGATGACGTTCATCAGCACCTGGGTGCCGTAGGTGGGCAGGGCCTCGCCGGTGACGGCGTTGCCGGCCAACACCTGCTTGCCCGCCGCCACGGCTTTCGCGAAGGCTTCCGGGTCCTTCACCGTCAGGCCCTTCGTGCCGTGCACGGCCACGGCTTTCAGGTTCTTCGAGCCCATCACGGTGCCGACGCCGGAGCGCCCGGCGGCGCGGTGCCCATCGTTCACCACCGCCGAGATGAGCGCGCCATATTCGGCAGGGTGGCCGATGGCGGCCACATGCAACTGTGGCTCCTGATGCGCGGCCTTGATGGCCTCGTCCACCTCCCACACGGACTTGCCCCACAGGTCGGTGGCGTCCACCAGCTCGATGTGATCGTCCATCATCAGCAGGTAGACGGGCTTCGGGGACTTGCCCTCGAAGATGATCATGTCATAGCCGCAATACTTGATCTCCGGCCCGAAGTAGCCGCCGGAGTTGGAGCAGGCCACGCAGTTGGTGAGCGGCGACTTGGTGATGACCGAGTAGCGCGCCGAGGTGGAAGCCCCCGTGCCTGTCAGCGGTCCGGTGGCGAAGATCAGCTTGTTCTCCGGAGAGAGCGGATCGGTCTTCGGATCCACCTCCTCCACCAGGTATTTCGTGCCCAGGCCCCGCTGGCCGAGGTATTGCATGGCCCAGTCCATGTTCAGGTCTTCGTCGGCCCAGGTGCCCTCGGTCAGGTTCACCCGCAGGATCTTGCCGGTCCAGCTCATTCTTGTCCTCCCCGAACCTGTCGTTCGTCGTGCTGTTTCGGAATGCGTTGGTTCAACTCCGCCCGCTCAGGCGCTGGCCTGCGGCGCGGTGTCGGTGCGCTCCGCCCATTCGCGCATCTTCTCGAAGCCCTGCACGGAAATGTCTGTGTAGACGATGGCTTCCGTCGGGCAGGCGGCGGCGCAGGCCGGATCGCCTCCGCACAGGTCGCACTTGATGACCTTGCCGCTGGCCGGATCGTAGTTCACCGTGCCGAAGGGGCAGGCGATGGTGCACACCTTGCAGCCGACGCAGATGTCCTCGTGCACCACCTTCACGCCGTTTTCGTTGGTGATCGCGCCCACCGGGCACACCTGCTGGCACCAGGCCTGATCGCACTGGGTGCAGGTGTAGGGCACGAAGCGGCCCTTCGTGTCGAAATCGAATACCACGATGCGCGAGCGTGACGGATTGAACGCGCCCGTGTGGCGGAACGAACAGGCCAGCTCGCATTGCCGGCAGCCGGTGCACTTGCCCGGATCGATGACCAGCGCCATTTCCATGTATCCACCCTCCCTCGGTATATGATCTTCTGGCCGGCTGACGCCGTCGGCAGGAAGTGTTCAGGCGGGAACCTGTCGGCGGGAGATGCAACCGGCGCGAAAGCCCTGCATCCTGTGATTGCGGCATTCTGCCACACGTGGCGGAGTGTGCGCCCGCATGGTGGAACTGTCAATGGAAAATTTTTCCACCATGGAAACTTGTCGACTGGCCGGCGCCGTGTCAGAGTCCGTCGCGACAATCGGAGGCGGGAGGACATGTCCATGAATGATCGGGAAAATGCCGGGCGCACGCCGCTGGCCGCCCCGCGCGGACGCATCTTCGAGGAGATCACGCAGGCCATTGGCGGCACGCCGCTGGT
>JALVFB010000186.1 GCA_027030295.1 Hyphomicrobiales bacterium | reverse complement strand
GGATACGACAGGATCCGCGACTTCACGGGGGCGCGGAAGGCGCGCAAGCTGCACGTGGGCAAGGATACCATTCACATCGATATCGATGGTATCGATTCCTTCGAGGACCTGATGGAATACGCGGTGCAGACGGAGGATGGCGTGTTGTTCGATTTCGGCAACGGCGACAAGCTGTTCCTGAAGGACACCCTGCTCGCCGCGCTCGATGGCGACGATTTCACGTTCTTCAACGGCAACGGACAATGATGAAGCCGCTCATGCGATTTTACCGGGGTGAACGGGAGTGAGTCGGGACAAGTTCGGCAGGGCGTGGCGTCATGTCAGGGGAGCCTTCATCGCCGTCGCCGTTTTCAGCGCGGCGGTGAACGTGCTCACGCTCACCGGCCCCCTCTACATGTTGCAGATCTACGACCGGGTCATGGCCAGCGGTTCGGTGCCGACGCTCGTGGCGCTGTCCATTCTCGTCGCCGGCCTGTATGCCATGCTGGGCGTTTTCAGCTTCCTGCGCGCGCGGGTGATGTCGCGGGTGGGGGCGTGGCTGGACGAAAGGCTGGGCGACGACCTGTTGCGCGTGTGGGTGGCGCGCAGCGGCAGCGGGGCGGGCACGCGGGGCGCCCTGCACAAACCGCTGGCCGACCTTTCCCTGATGCGCTCCTACTTGGCCTCACCGGCCTTCATGGCCCTGTTCGACCTGCCGTGGTTTCCCTTCTACCTGGCCGTTCTTTTCCTGTTTCACCCCTATCTGGGATACCTGGCCCTGGGCGGCGTGACCGTCGCCATTTTCCTCGCCTTCCTGAACCAGCGGCTGACCAGTCGGCCACAGCAGCTTTCCGCCGCGCTGGAGCGGCAGGCCATGAGCTTCGCCGAACAGGGGCACAAGAACGCCGAGGCCATTCTCGCCATGGGCATGCTCGACAATTGCGTGAAATACTGGCGGCGGTTGCACCGGCAGGGGCTGCGCAGCGCCCAGAGCGGTTCGGAGCGCGGGCAGATCGTCACCAACATGTCCAGGGCCTTCCGCATGTTGCTGCAGTCCGCCTTGCTGGGGCTGGGCGCCTGGCTCGCCATCAAGGGGGAAATCTCCTCCGGCTCCATCATCGCCGGCTCCATCATCGGCGGGCGGGCGCTCGCTCCCATCGACCAGACCATCGCCGGGTGGCAGCACACCCTGCGGGCGCGGGCGGCATACCGGCGGCTGAAGAAAATCCTGAAGGGCGTGGTGGAGGACGAAACCGCCGCCCCCACCTCGCTGCCGACGCCGAAGGGGTTCCTGGAGGCGCGGCATGTCACGAAATTTGCCCCCGACGGCTCGCGCGACGCGGATGGCCGCCGCCGCGTGATCCTGGCGGACGTCCATTTTTCCCTCGGCCCCGGCGACGGGCTTGGCGTCATCGGCCCCTCGGCCTCCGGCAAGACGACGCTGGCGCGGTTGCTGACGGGCGTGTGGCTGCCCGACAGCGGTTCGGTGCGGGTGGACGGCGCGCCGTTCGAACAGTGGGATAACCTGGAGCTTGGCCGCCATGTCGGCTATCTGCCACAGACGCATGAAATCATGGCCGGCACCGTGGCGCAGAATATCGCGCGCTTCGACCCACACGCGCGCGACGAGGACATCGTGGCGGCGGCGCAGCTGGCCGGCGTGCATGAGATGATCCTCGACCTGCCGGATGGCTACGCCACGCAGGTTGGGCCCTCCGGCGCCAACCTTTCCGCCGGGCAGCGGCAGCGCGTGGCGCTGGCCCGCGCGGTGTTCCGCATGCCGCGGATCGTCGTTCTGGACGAACCAAACTCCAACCTGGACAGCGAGGGAGACGCCGCGCTGACCGCCATGATCGCGCGGTTGCGCGAGGCGGGGGCGGCGGTGGTGGTCATGACCCACAGGCCCAGCGCCATCGCGGCGGTGGATCATATCCTCGTGCTGCAGGGCGGGCGGCAGGTGCGGTATGGTCCGAAAAGCGAAGTCCTGCGCCGCGCGCCGGAGCCGGCTCCGGTTTGACAAGGGAAACCCGGTATCTCCATGAGTGAAGGCGCGAACAAGGAAAAAAAGGAGCAGGCGGCGGAGGATGCCTCCCGGCCGGAGCGCCTGCCGCCGGACGTGAAGGTGCGCACCAGCCATCGCGGCGTCGTGGCGGCGGGGCTGCTGACCTTCCTGCTGCTGTTCGCGGGCATGGGCTCGTGGCTGGCCCTGGCCGAGCTGAGGGGGGCGGTCATCGCCGGCGGCGCGGTGGTGGTGCGGGGCAAGCCGAAATCCATCCAGCACCTGGACGGTGGCATCGTGAAGGCCATCCACGTGGAAAGCGGCGACCCGGTGAAACGCGGGCAACTGCTGCTGGAACTGGACGATACCGTGTTGCGGGCGAATCTCGCCATCTATCGCAACCGCTTGGTGGAGTTCCTGGCGCGCAAGGCGCGCCTGCAGGCGGAAAGAGACGGCGTGCCTCTGTCCTTCGACCCGCCGCAACTGGTGGCGATCCTGAAGCTCGACGATTACGACAAGAAGATCCGCGGGCAGGCGCGCATCATGAAGGCCGGGGCGGAAAGCCGCGCCGGCATGAAGGCGCAGCTGCGCAAGAAGGTGGAGCAGCTGGAAAAACAGATAAAGGGCATGGAGGGCCTGCGCGCGGCGCGCAGGAAACAGCTGAAGATCATCAACAGGGAACTCGCCACCATGAACAGCCTGCGGGCGCGGGGTCTGACCACGGCCAACCGCGTGCTGGCGCTGGAGCGGCAGCATTCTGGGCTCATCGGCGACATGGCGGAAATGGAGGCGGAGCTGGCGCGGTTGCGCGACGCGGTGGTGGAAAACCGGCTGGCCATCATGCAGATCGACCGCGACACCATGG
>JALVFB010000185.1 GCA_027030295.1 Hyphomicrobiales bacterium | reverse complement strand
TCGCTCAATTCGGTGGCGGTGAAGCTGGCCGCCGGCGTCGGGCCGCGGAAAGTGATCGAAACCGCCTATCGGCTGGGCATCTCCTCGCCGCTGGATCCGGTGCCGGCCATCGCCCTTGGGGTGTCCGCCGTCTCGCCGCTGGAGCTGGTGAGCGCCTATGCGCCGTTCGCCAACGGCGGACGACTCGTCAGCCCCTGGGCGGTTAGGCGCATCATCACCCGGTCGGGCAAGGTGCTCTATCAGCGGCATGGTTCGGGCCTGGGGCAGGTGGTGCGGATGAAATACGTGGGCATGATGAATCACATGATGCGCGCCGTCATCCATCAGGGCACGGGGCGCAACGCATTCTTCCGCGGACAGGACATCGCCGGCAAGACCGGCACCAGCCAGGATTATCGCGACGCCTGGTTCGTCGGCTATTCGGCCCACCTGGTGGCCGGGGTGTGGCTGGGCAACGACGACAATTCCCCCATGCGCCGCGTCACGGGAGGGAGCCATCCGGCCATCCTCTGGCGCCAGGTGATGGCGCTGGCGCACAAGGGGCTGCCCTACAGACGATTGCCCGGTCATTATCTGCCGCCGCCGGCCGGGCCGGCGCAGGCCCCGGCGCGCCCGCCTGCCCCGGCGCCACGGCATCCGCGCTCGCTGCTGGAATGGCTGCAAGGGCTGTTTCGCTAGCGAAACGGGCTGGCGCCTCACCGGCAGACGACCGGACCGATCACCGCTTGCACCTCCTTGCCGGGGGTGAAATCGAAGCGCGCGGTGCAGGTCTTTCCGCCGGTGTCCGCCTCCACCACGTTGTGCGCCTTCAAGCCGTCGAGGAAGGTTTCGCCGTCATAGCCGACGATGAAGGTTTCTTTCGCGCCTTGCAGCCGCACCTCCGAACCCGCCGGCAGCGGCTTGCCCCGCGCATCGTGCAGAATCACCAGCGCCGCCTGCGTGGTGCGTCTGGTCTTGAAGTTCACCACCACCCCGGCCCGCACCCCCGGCACCACGAAGGTCTTGTCATCGTCGATGATGGCATCCGCCGGCAGGGTTTCCGGATCGATGGAAATCTTGTTGCGCTCCAGCGAGCGCAGGGAGGTCACCAGCAGCCGCCCGTCGCGGCGCGTCCTGCCCACCACGCGATTTTCGTGGCGCACCCGCACGCCCCGCGCCCCGGCGTTGACGATGGCGAAGGCGTCCGTGATGCGGTTGGCCGCGAACAGCGCCCCGTCGGCGACGACGATGGCGCCGTCCACCGAGGCCTGCGCCAGCGTGCCCTTGCCGATGCGCATGGCGGTGCCGCGGAAGGTGGCCACGGGTGAGCGCCATGCCAGCGAGGCCTCCACCGACTTCAGATCGCCATAAGTGACCTGCGCCCGCCAGCCGACGCTGCCATCCTTCATTTTCAGCGGCTTGTCATAGGATGCCGTGGTCCGCACATGGCCATTGGCGTCGTGGCTCACGCCCAGGCTGGCGCTGGCGTCGCCGCCCAGCGGCATGCTCAGGCCGGCGAAAATGCCCGGCTCCCTGGGATGATCGAGGTCGATGAGCGCGGTCACATACAGGCTGGCCTTGCCAAACAGGCCCTGATTATAGCCGATGTTCAGATTGTTGGTGGTGGTGCCATCACGCGAGCGCGCATGCACCAGCCCCAGCGATACCGAGCCTCCGAGATCGGGAAACGCATAGCCGAGGTTCAGGCTCTCCAGCGCCCGCGGCATGTGGGTGCCGGCCAGCACCGAATCGCCGGCCGCCGCATGGATGCGCAGGGCGGCGATGGTGGCGGCATCGGCGAAGTCGCCATGGGTGCGAAGCGAAGAGGCGTTGATGGCAAGGCCCCACAGCCGCGTTTCCAGCGTCAACTGCGACAGAAACCCGGTTCCCAGCCGGCTGTGTGATACCGCGCCCGCCGCCTGCAACAACACCCGGTCGAACAGCAGCCCCGTGGCCCCGCCGCCGATCAGCGCCAGATCGCGCGCGGCCTGCGCATGGGCATGCAGGGTCAGCTTGTCGGACAGGCCATAACGCACGCTGCCCGTTGCCACCGGCCAGCGCCAGTCGTAGTCCAGCGATTTGGTGCCGAAATTGTTGCGCGGCACCCCGGCGCTGAAGGAAAATTCCATCAGATCCTTGCGCAGCAGGCGGGGCGATACGTAAAAGCGCCGTTCGCGCACGATCTCGCGGCCCGAGGCATCGTGCATCACCAGCCGCGCCACCCCGCCCTGGGAAAGCGCCGGGATGTTGGCGATCTCGAACGGCCCGGCCGGGACTTCCCGGGAATGCACCTTCAGATTGTTGACATAGACGTCGATGACCGTGGGCACCGCCGCGGTGCCGGAGATGGAAGGCAGCGGCGTGGCGATGATATCCGGCCGCAGGCGGAAATTGCGGGTGACCTGCACCCCGCCCAGCCGCATCGGCCGCGCCCAGGAAGGCCCGGCGGAGATGACGTCGCCCACCTGATAGCGCACCGCGCGCTTCACATCCACATATGTCCAGTGGCTCTGCAGGCGGATGGCTTGCGGAGGGCCTCCGCCCTGTCCGCTGCGCGCCACCACGGCGGAAAGAACCGTGCCCAGCGGCGAATAGACCCAGCCTTCCAGATGCGCCGAGGCGCCATTGAAGGCGGCATGGGTGAATCTCGCGTCGCTGCGCCCGGAGGCGAAGAGGCCGTAGTTGAGGACGAAACCGGTGCCGCCGGGGGATGGTTGCGGCATTTCCCGCTTGCCGGCGAGATCATAGACATTGCGCTTCAGCCGCTCCGGCGGCAGGCGGATGTCCAGCCGCTGCGCATCTTCGTCATAATGCGCGCTGGCGCCGAGGCTGGAAAGCTCGATCAGATCATCGGGCTTGCTGCCCTCCGGCACGCGGATA
>JALVFB010000184.1 GCA_027030295.1 Hyphomicrobiales bacterium | reverse complement strand
GGGAAGAGGAAGGAGCAGGCGTTACTGGCACGTCATCCCCACCACTTCCCTCGTCATCCCTGCGATTCCCCTCGTCATCCCCGCCACCTCCCTCGTCATCCCCGCCACCTCCCTCGTCATCCCCGCCACCTCCCTCGTCATCCCCGCGAAGGCGGGGATCCATTGCTGAATCAATGACTTGATGGATTCCCGCTTGCGCGGGAATGACGAGTTTTGTTGGCGGTTGGAGTTTCTTTGGACAGTAATGGGCTTTCGCCCGCATGACGGAGAAATTTTCCAACCGTGTCGTGTAGTGTGGCGGGCGGCACCGGTGGGAGGCGTCCGCGTTGCGATTTCTTCACTTTCACGCGATGCTTCGGTTGCCTCCTCGCGGAAGAAAAATCTATCCTTCGCGTAAGGATCGTTTTCCAGGAGGCTCCCGGTGTTCGCGCTGAAATGGGCGGCATCCCTGATTTTCACGTTCTGCCTGGCCGCTGCCGCGTGGGCCGGAGGGGACGCGCTCGGCCGGTTTCCCCCGGCCGACCTGAAAATGCTGGGCGTGGCCGCGCCGCCGGCAGGCATGAGGGTTCAGGGGCGCTATCGGGGCATTCTGTTCCTCTCCCCGCCATCGCGCCCCTACACGGAAAAACAGCTCTGGCTGCTGAAATACTTCATCGACCGGACGCCCCGCGCGTTGCTCGAAAAAGGCCCCACCGCCATCGTCAACGCGGACAGGAGGAACATGCCCGTGACGGTGGCTTCGGCCAGCGGCCCTTTTGTCTTTTTCGATGCCGGGTCCTTTCGCACGGGCGGATTCTGGCGGGCCGCCACGCTGGAAGGAGTTTTTCGCGGATTCGTGCATGAGCTCGTTCACGTCCTGCAATTTCACGAGGCCGTCGGGAGGATGGACCTGAACGGGGCGCGCGCGGCATTCGGAAAGTCCGGGCGGCGGCACCCGTGGAACGTGGAGTTTCTGCGAACGGACCTGGCCGCTTCCTTTGCTTCCCGGACGGGCTGGAAGATCGAGGACAACGGATATTTCGCCTTCGCCAGGCTCGAGGATCCCCGTCACGAAAAAACGTCCGTCTATGGCAGATCCGGCCTGATGGAGGACATGGCGGAAACCGTCTCCCTGGTGATCGTCGGGAATCTCGCGCCCCTTTCGGAAACGCGGGTGCGATGGGCCGTCGAACTCCTGGGGCATGATTCGGTGGCGGACGTCATCAAGCATACATTCCCGCGCGACCCCACGCTGAAGGAGGTGAGAATGGCCAGCAGCGTGACGCGTTTCGACGAAAGCAAGGTGGCGATGTTCCGGAGAACATATCCTTTCAGCGATTTGACGCATTTCATCACCGGCGCGAAGTTCGACGAGGTGGTGCGCCGGCTGGAAAAGGGCTTCGCCGAGCGTGGATGGCGGAAAATTTCATTGCGAAGGACGGAATCGAAAAATCATGTCATGAAGGCGTCGATGGAATATCGGGGAAAATGGCGGGATGTTCATGTCGAGGTGATCAGTTATGAGGCGGCGACCGGTTATCTGACGAAACCGGAAAAGACGATCATCACGGTTCTTGGCGGATATCACCGGGAATGACGCCGAAATGCATGCCCTCCACCGCTCCCGCCCGGCGACGGCATCGCTCACCCCTCCAGTCCCTCGAACAGGGCGGTGGAGAGGTAACGCTCCGCCGTGTCCGGCAGAATGACGACGATGCGCTTGCCGGTCATCTCTTCGCGCGCCGCCACGTCCAGCGCCGCCGCCACCGCCGCCCCGGCGGAAATGCCCGCGGCGATGCCCTCGTCCGCCGCCAGCTGCCGCGCCGTCCACATGGCCCGGTCGCTGTCGATGGCGATCACCTCGTCCAGGATATTCGTATCCAGCACCGCCGGCACGAATCCGGCGCCGATGCCCTGGATCTTGTGCGGCCCCGGCTCGCCGCCGGAAAGCACCGGCGATTCGGCCGGCTCCACGGCGATGATGCGGATGTCCGGGTTGCGCTCCTTCAAGACCTGCCCCACGCCGGTGATGGTGCCGCCGGTGCCCACGCCCGCCACCACCGCGTCCACCCGGCCTTCCGTGTCGGTCCAGATTTCCTCCGCCGTGCTCCGGCGGTGGATTTCCGGGTTGGCCGGGTTCTCGAACTGTTGCGGCATGATGGCGTTCGGATCGCCGGCGACGATCTCCGCGGCGCGCTCCACCGCGCCCTTCATGCCCCTTTCCGCCGGCGTCAGCTCCAGATCGGCGCCCAGCAGGCGGAACATCTTGCGCCGCTCGATGGACATGCTCTCCGGCATGACGAGTTTCAGGTGAATGCCCCGCGCCGCGCACACGAAGGCAAGGCCGATGCCGGTGTTGCCCGATGTCGGCTCCACCAGGATGGTGTCCGGCGTGATGCGTCCCTCGCGCTGGAGCGTGTCGATCATGCTCACCGCGATGCGGTCCTTCACCGAGCTGAGCGGGTTGAAGAACTCGCACTTGGCGAGAATCTCCGCGCCCGCCCCATGCGCGGCGGGCAGATGGTTGAGCCGCACCAGCGGCGTGCCGCCAATGGCCTGCGTGATCTCCTCGAAGATGCGTCCGCGCGGGGCGGCCAGCGGCGTGCGCCCGGCATTTTCCCGATCATTCATGGACATGTCCTCCCGCCTCCGATTGTCGAGACGGACTCTGACACGGCGCCGGCCAGTCGACAAGTTTCCATGGTGGAAAAATTTTCCATTGACAGTTCCACCATGCGGGCGCACACTCCGCCACGTGTGGCAGAATGCCGCAATCACAGGATGCAGGGCTTTCGCGCCGGTTGCATCTCCCGCCGACAGGTTCCCGCCTGAATACTTCCTGCCGACGGCGTCAGCCGGCCAGAAGATCATATACCGAGGG
>JALVFB010000183.1 GCA_027030295.1 Hyphomicrobiales bacterium | reverse complement strand
ACCATCTTTCCGCTGGTATATGAAGCCGTTACCGGCGGCGGCAAGATCACCGTCGGCGCCCCCTACTTCAACATGACCTTCGGCGCGCTCATCTTCCCGCTGTTGGTTCTGTTGCCCGTCGGCCCGCTGCTGGCCTGGAAGCGCGGCAATCTGAAAGTTGCGCTGAAACGGTTGAAGCTGGCGGCGCTGGCCGCCGCGCTGGTGGCGCTGGCCATGGCCCTGTGGCTGGGCGCCAGCATCAAGGCGGCGCTGGGCATCGCCGTCGGCGCCTGGGTGTTTTTCGGCGCCTGGGAGGAATGGGCCGGGCGGGTGATGCTGTTCCGCGCGCCCTTGCGGGTGGTCGTCAACCGCATCCGCACCATGCCCGGCCATTTGTGGGCCATGACGCTGGCCCATGCCGGCGTCGGCCTGGTGGTGCTGGGCGCCATCATCTCCACCACCTGGAAGGGCGAGGTCATCACCGCCATGCAGCCGGGGCAGAAAGTGCATATCGCCGGCTACGAGGTTCTCTACAAGGGCATGCGCCGCGCCACCGGCCCGAACTATCTGGCCGAACAGGGCCTGTTCGAGATTTTCCGCGATGGCCGCAGGATCGCCGAGGAAATTTCCGAGAAGCGCACCTTCCTCGGCCGCCGCGGCATGCCCACCACCGAGGTCGCCCTGTTGCATCGGCCGCTGGGTGACCTCTATATCGCCATTGGCGATCGGTCGAAGATGGGCCGAACCGTGCGCGTCTACTTCCAGCCGATGATCTATTTCCTGTGGCTGGGGGCGCTGATGATGGTGTTCGGTGGCTTCGTGGGGTTGCTGGACAGACGTTTCCGGGTTGGCGTTGCCGAACGCACGGAAAGCGCGCTGGCGGCGCAACCGGCGGAATAGGGAGAGGCTTGGCGACATGCGCGACCTGTTGCGTCATCTGGCTTGTGCGCTGCTGCTGACGGTCGCAGCGCTCACTGCCAGCTTCACCTTTGCGCCCGCCCCGGCGTTGGCGGTGGAGCCTGACGAGATGCTGAAAGACCCGAAGCTGGAAGCCCGCGCCCGCAAGATTTCGCAACAGCTGCGCTGTCTTGTCTGCCAGAACGAGAACATCGACGAATCCAACGCCGATCTGGCGAAGGACATCCGCGTCCTGCTGCGCGAACGCCTGAAGGCCGGGGACACCGACGAACAGGCCATCCAGTTCCTGGTGGATCGCTATGGCGAATATGTGCTGCTGAAGCCGCGATTCGCGCGGCACACCCTCATCCTGTGGGTCGGCCCCTTCGTGGTGTTGGGCCTGGGGCTGCTGGCCGCGGGCATCTACATGCGTCGCCGGGTGAAGGAAACGGCGGAAGTGGCGCAGGCCGAGGCCCCGCTGTCGGAAGAGGAACGCAAGCGCCTGCAGGAGCTGCTGACCGACTCTTCGTCGCGCAAGGAATGACGAGAGACATGTTCAGCCTGCATGCCGGCCATGCGCACTCATATTGGCTTTTGCTGATATTTGCCACATTTCACCCCTACCCGCCCGCCCCATGTTGCCAACCAACAAGGGGCAGTATTCATGATCACTGCGAGAAAGATGGCCGCCGCGCTGCTGTTTTCCGCGGCGCTTTCCCTGCCGGTGCAGGCCGGCGGCTGGCTTTCCGGCGATACCGCTGGCCTCAATCCGGCCCTTAAGGCGAAGCTGTTCCAGCTTCACAAGGCCTTTGACAAGCCCATTCTCATCACGCCGCATGGCGGTTGCCGCAATCACGGCAGCAAGCGCGCGCCGAAGAGCTGGCACCGCCGCGCCGTTGGCTGCAAGGCCGCCGATGTCATCATCAGCGGTGTTTCCCGCCGCGCCATCCTGAGCTGGTGGGCGCGCCATGTCGGTGGCGGGCGCGGCTTTTATTGCGGCCGCCGCTTCGTTCACGTGGACATCGGGCCAAACCGCACCTGGAGCTGGTATTGCGGGGGTCGCGCCACCCGCATCGCCAGGCGCTGAACGGAAAGCCCGCCTCTCATGGCGGGCTTTCTTCTTTTCATACCAGGCTGCGCAAAGGTTGTCCGGTGAAACCGCCCCGCGCTCCCGCCCAACCCCTGGGTTCTCAGAATTTGGGGGTTGGGCGGGGGCGCGGGGCGGTGGGTGGTCTTTTATGCATTCTGGTATCAGATGTCGTTTCACCACCGTTACCAACTTTTCACGTCATTGCCATTCTCTTTGCACCTTCGCCTCCCTATGTCCCCTGCCAGAAAGGCCTGATTCCAGGGGCCAAACGGGTTCTCGGGAAATGATTCACCAAGGGAGTGAAATGACGATGAAGCATTCCGAAGTGGACAAGGCTCGCAACCCCCGCCGCATGCTGGCGCTGGCGCTGGCCACGGCGCTGCTGGGGGCGGGCACGCTGGCGACGGTGCAGGCGAAGGATGCCGGCGGGGTGCTGAAAACGCTGTTCGGTGGCGAAAAGGAAAAGGCCGTCTCGGCCGAAACCATCAAGGCCCCGACGCTGCAATCCGGCTTCGCCGACCTGGTGGAAAAGGTCATGCCGGCGGTGGTTTCCATCGAGGTGGAAATCGAGCCGGGCATGCTGCGCAAAGGGCGGCGTTTCTTCCGCAAGTTCGGCGGCGACCTGGACAAGCTGCCTCCGGAGCTGCGCAAATTCTTCAAGGACTTCATGGATCAGTTCGGCGGTCTGAAACGCTTCGGCGTTCCCGATCAGCCCATGCCGCGTTTTCGCGGCCGCGCCGTTGGCTCGGGTTTCTTCATCAGCTCCGACGGTTACGTGGTCACCAATCATCACGTGGTCGGCAAGGCCAGCAAGATCTGGGTGAAAACCGCCAACGGCAAGCGCTATCGCGCCCGCCTGCTGGGCTCGGACAAGAAGACCGACCTGGCGCTGCTGAA
>JALVFB010000182.1 GCA_027030295.1 Hyphomicrobiales bacterium | reverse complement strand
CGCGATCCTTTTGGCCCTGTTGAAATTGGCCTTCGCCAGCCGCCTCCGCAGCCATGTCCCGAAACTAACAGGCGCTTAGTTCACGAGGGACTATATAAGTTCTCATTATGCGGAATAAACTTTTCTAAGACCAATGTTAAATGGGCAGCAGAATCTTCTGGATAATTAACAGGATTCCATCTTACCATTCTCTCTTTATTCGTATCTTTATCTATAATTGTCATCCAGCGTGACTTTATATATACCTCTTCCGCTTTTTTCATTATATTTTTATATTCCTCACGCGTCACATCTCCTATCGAGCAACTCTTGTCTTCCAGCCAATCTTCCACAATTGGTTCCACCAGCCTCCCAACATACAGAGCCAGAATGACAAGGAAAAATACCCTCCATTTTTTCCTCCATATCGACTTGACCAGTCCCATCGCCCAATACCTTCCATGAACAATCAACACAAAGCATGCATGGGCTTCCCTTTTCCCATACCTCCCTCGCAGGCAGCAAGATACTACGCACTCATGACGCGCAATGCAATTCCAGCAGCCCAACTTGCACAGGAAACAACCCGCCCCCACTACGCCGCCAGTGAGCGCACACCCCCGCTGGAGTGGTTGAAAATCCAGTCCTTGCCCATGCCGCCAACGGCAATCGCTTTTTCCCCTCCAAAAACGACAATCCAATCATCATCGACTCCACCATCGAGAAGCAATTGCTCCTTCTTTTGAGCGCAAGGACTACTCTGCTTCTTGAAAAAGGGTTCGTTCGGCTCGAAATATTGTGGGCGCTCTCCAATAAGGATATCTTCGCCCTTGCCGCCATGAAGCTCTCCCCAACCATCATGTATAAGCACGTCATCCTTTTTCGTGCCCTCCAGAATCAGCAATTCTCTTTTTGAGCTATCGGTGTGCGGCAGTGAGTCGGTATGTCGCTTGGCGCAGGGGTGCGAAAGGGTTTCTGCAGGATGAGTGTTCATCGATTCGCTCATGAATGCCCTGCGCACATGCTGCGAGACCTTTCCCGACAAGCGCACGGGGAAGAACATCCGCCATGGCATGGCGCGTTTTCGGTCTTCTTCAGCCAAAGTCCGTCCTTTCTTTCGCGGCAGCGATATGCCCGCCTCAATCCCGTCCATCCTGGTGACGATCTCCTGTCCAGGCAACCGATTTGCGCGGCAATTCAGTAGGTTGGAGGACATTTCATTCTTGTGGCCACACGACACGCCACAATCGTCATCCCCGGGCTGAACAACAAGGCCGGCAATGACGAAAAGGGAATCAGCTGCCGCGTAATACCAGGATGCGCAATGTCTGACCGCTGAAACCGCCCCGCGCCCCCGCCCAACCCCTGGGTTCTCAGAATTTGGGGGTTGGGCGGGGGCGCGGGGCGGTGGGTGGTTCTTTATGCATCTTGGTATAACACGCGCAGAAAAAGGGCCGCCCGGCGCGGGCGGCCCTTTTCGTCGAGAGGATGTGAAAGCCGTCAGTTCTTTTCCTTGTCCACCAGCTTGTTGGCGGTGATCCAGGGCATCATGGCGCGCAGCTTCTCGCCCACCTCCTCGATGGGGTGCTCGTCGTTCAGCCGGCGCATGGCCTTGAAGGCGGGCTGGCCGGCCTGGCATTCGCGCATCCAGTCGCTCACGAACCTGCCGGTCTGGATGTCGTGCAGCACTTCCCGCATGCGGCGCTTGGTCTCCTCCTTCGGCAGCACGCGCGGGCCGGAGACGTATTCGCCATATTCCGCCGTGTTGGAGATGGAATAGTTCATGTTGGCGATGCCGCCCTCGTAGATGAGGTCGACGATCAGCTTGACCTCGTGCAGGCATTCGAAATAGGCCATCTCCGGCGCGTAGCCGGCCTCCACCAGCGTCTCGAAGCCGTTGCGGATCAGCTCCACCAGGCCGCCGCAGAGCACCGCCTGCTCGCCGAACAGGTCGGTTTCGCATTCCTCGCGGAAGGTGGTTTCGATGACGCCGGAGCGCGCGCCGCCGATGGCCGCGGCGTAGGAGAGCGCGATGTCCTTGGCCTGTCCGGAAGCGTCCTGGGCCACGGCGATGAGGCAGGGCACGCCGCCACCCTTCAGATATTCGCCGCGCACCGTATGCCCCGGCCCCTTCGGCGCGATCATGATGACGTCCAGCGTGCTCTTCGGCTCGATGAGGTTGAAGTGGATGTTCAGCCCGTGGGCGAAGGCCACCGCCGCGCCGTCGCGGATGTTCGGCGCCACCTGCTCCTTCCATACGTCGGCCTGCAACTCGTCGGGAATGGCGAACATGATGACGTCCGCCCACTTCGCCGCGTCCGGCACGGACATGACCTTCAGCCCCGCGGCGTTCGCCTTCTTCGCACTGGGCGAGCCGGGGCGCAGGGCCACCACCACGTTCTTCACGCCGGAATCATGCAGGTTCATGGCATGCGCGTGGCCCTGAGAGCCGAAGCCGATGATGGCCACCTTCCTGTCCTTGATGAGATTCACGTCCGCGTCGGACTCGTAATAGACACGCATCGGGATTTCCCCTCCAATGGTTGGCCGCGCGAAAGCGCCGTTCGTTTCTCCGCATGTCATACACAAGCAGACGCCGCTGGCAAGCGCAGGATTGCCGCGCGGCGGGACGCAAGGAGAAAAAAGCCGGGCCGAAACGACCTTCGGCCCGGCGGAGAGAGCATTCATGCGAAGTGCAAATCAGGCCGCTTCCTTCGTGCGCTTGCGGTAGGTGCCCATGTGCTCGGCCGTTTCCAGGATGTGGCCTTCCATGGCCTGGAGCAGTTCATCCTTGGTCATGGGCTTGTCGGGCAGGGTGGTGTCCAGCGCGTAGAGCTTGAAATAGTAGCGGTGCCGGCCGATGGGTGGGCAGGGACCGCCGTAGCCGATCCGCTC
>JALVFB010000181.1 GCA_027030295.1 Hyphomicrobiales bacterium | reverse complement strand
CTGAGTTGATGACGAGATGAATTCCGGACGGGGGCGCGGGGCTGGATTTTTGCGCTGAGGCGCAGACCGCCCACCGCCCCGCGCCCGGCCACCTGTCCGGTTTTTCACATCCGCCCTCTTGGAACACGACGCGGGATCGTGAATGCTCGCGCAACAGGCGAGACACAAGATTCGGCTCGAGAGGCAGCGGAACCATGAGTCACCCCGAACAGGCGCGCGTCATCCGCGCAATGAGCTACATTCACGCTTTCCTGCGCAACGAGAGCATTTCCGGCATCCTGCTCATACTTTCCGCGGCGCTGGCCATGATCATGGCCAACCATCCCGCCCTGGCGCCGCTGTATGACGCCTTCCTGCATACCAAGGCGTCGGTGAAGATTGGCGATGCGGGGCTGGAAAAAGGGCTGCTGCACTGGATCAACGACGGCCTGATGGCCATTTTCTTCCTGCTGGTGGGGCTGGAGCTGAAGCGTTCGTTCTTCGACGGCCGCCTGTCCAGCGGCAAGCGGGTGATGATGGCGGCCTTCGCCGCCGCCGGCGGCATGCTGGCGCCGGCGATCATCTATATGACCATCAACCTGATTCACCCGGAAAATCTGCGCGGCTGGGCCATTCCCACGGCCACGGACATCGCCTTCGCGCTGGGCGTGCTGTCGCTGCTGGGCAAGCGGGTGCCACTGACGCTGAAGACCTTTCTGCTGGCCCTGGCCATGTTCGACGACCTGGGGGCGGTGCTCATCATCGCGTTCTTCTACACCGAGGCGCTGGACATGTCCCAGCTCGGCATGGCGGGCATCGCCCTGGTCGTCCTGGCCCTGTTCAACGGCGTGCTGCGCATCCGGGCGCTGGCGCCCTACATCATCGTGGGGCTGTTCCTGTGGGTATCGGTGCTGAAATCCGGCGTGCACGCCACGCTGGCCGGGTTCGCGCTGGCCATGTTCATTCCCTACATCTCGGAACGCGAGCGCGGCACGAAGGAAGTGCGTCACGTGAAGGAAAATCCCGCGCTGGTGCTGGAACACATGCTTCAGCCCTACGTGGCCCTGTTCATCATGCCGCTGTTCGCCTTCGCCAACGCCGGGGTGCGCATCGAAGGTTCCGTCATGGAGCTGTTGCTGCATCCCGTCACCCTGGGCGTGGCGCTGGGGCTGTTCATCGGCAAGCAGGTCGGGGTTTTCGGCGCGGTGTGGCTGGGCCGCCTGCTGGGCGTGGTGGCGCTGCCGCCGCGCATGACGCTGGCGCAGCTCTACGGCATCGCCCTGCTGGCGGGCATCGGCTTCACCATGAGCCTGTTCATCGGCTCGCTGTCCTTCGAGGCCTTCGACAAGACCACCGCCGTGCGGCTGGGCGTGCTGGGCGGCAGCCTTCTCTCGGCGCTGGCGGGCTATCTGGTGCTGGCGTTAACCCTTCCGAAAACAGGGAAGAGGCAATCTGGCCAGGGAAAATCGGCGAAAGCATAATTCGGCCATATTTTGCGCCTTCGTCGCGCACACCCGCCTGAAATACGCGCTGCATCGCAACATCGGGACAAACCATCGGCATGCTGACTCTCATCCTGACAGTCGTGGCCGGCCTCGGCCTGCTGCTCGCCGGCGGCGAGGTCATGGTGCGTGGCGCGGTGGCATTTGGCCGCTGGCTGCAACTCTCGCCGCTGGTGGTGGGCATCATCATCATCGGCTTCGCCACCTCGCTGCCGGAGCTGGTGGTGTCGGTGCAGGCGGTGCGCATCGGCGCGCCGGAAATCGCCACCGGCAATATCCTGGGCAGCAACATCGCCAACATCCTGCTGGTGCTGGGCCTGACGGCGCTGGTGAAGCCCATGCATCCCCAGCCGCGGGCGCTGCGCCGCGACGCCGCGCCGCTGTTGCTGTCGGCCTTCATCTTCCTGATGCTCGGTGCGGCGGGTGTCATTGGCCGCCTCGAAGGCGCGTTGCTGTTCGGCGCGCTGCTCCTGCTGATGTCGCACGAGTTCCGTCGCGCCCGCCGCGAAACGGCGCTGGCACGCGAGATCGAGGAGGAGCTGGAAGAGGAAATGCAGGTGCACCCGCTGCTGGAAAAGCCGGGGCTGGCGGCGCTGGCCACCGTCATCGGGCTGGGCCTGCTGATTTATGGCGGCGACCTGTTCGTCACGGGTGCCAGCGGCATCGCCGAACATTTCGGCGTTTCCCACGGCCTCATCGGGCTGACGCTGGTGGCGCTGGGCACCTCCTCGCCGGAGCTGGCCAGTTCCCTGGTGGCGGCGCGGCACGGGCATTCGGACGTGGCCTATGGCAACGTCGTCGGCTCCAACCTGTTCAACGTGCTGGGCGTGGGCGGCGCGGCGGCGCTGGCCGGCGGCCTGGTGGTGCCGGAACACATGCTGTGGCTGGACGGCGCGGTAATGATGGCCGCCACCATCGTCCTGCTCGCGGTCTTCGCCAATCGCAGCGGCCTGAACCGGCCACTGGCGGCGCTGTTCACGGGAGGATATCTCGCCTACATCGCCATGCGGGCCAGCGTGGCCTGAAATCAGCCGCCATCCTTACCGCGGCTGGTCAGCCATTTCACGAAGCCGCCCTTCTCGTAGCCGCGATCCTGCACATACCGGAACATGGCGAGGAAGGCATCCTCCGGCCACAGGCCGTCCATGCGCGCAACGATGCGCTTTTCCACCGACTTGTTGCCGATGTTTTCCACGTCGTCATCGATGAACATGATGTTGGGCGTGAAGAAGGCCTTGTATTTGCGGGCCCATTGGTTTTCGGGCAGGGTCTTGCCGTCGAAGTCCGTCACCTCGCGCGCGCCCTGCTGGTTGATCTGCAGGAAGGCGAAGTGCCGACGCAGGAAATCACAGACCTCGGGCTTCTGGAAATAGACCTCGTGCATTTTGGCGCAAT
>JALVFB010000180.1 GCA_027030295.1 Hyphomicrobiales bacterium | reverse complement strand
ACGACGATGTTGCGCCGGTTGTTGCCGGCGACGATCTCGCGCCACACCAGAAAGGCCAGCAGCGGCAGGTAGGCGGCGTCGATGGCGATGGCGAGAGCGGGGACGACGGCGGACACGAACATGGCCACGCGCCCGGCCAGCCACAGGCCGAACAGCAGCATCAGCGGCCCGCCGGCAAGTGGCATGCGTCCCGTCCAGTTGGGCACGGCGGTGAGCAGGAAGCCGGTCATGGCGGCGGCGAAATAGCCGAAGATCATCTCGTGCACATGCCAGTCGCGCGGGGCGAGATGCGTTGGCGGCTGCGCCGCCCCGGCCAGCATCAGGAGCCAGAACAGCAGCATCAGCCCGCCCATCAGCCCCGCGCCGAAGAAGAACGGCCGAAAGGCGCGGGAAAAGAAAACATCGAACGACATCCGCCCGGCGGAATGGCTGTCTGCGGTCATGGTGCGATTCCCTGTATAGTTGCCGTCAGGACGGGTGGAAGGGTGATGAAATGACCGCAAATAACTGGACAGGCGAATGAGCGAAGTCAAGAAACGCGGAAGGCGGGGAGGGCGCCGCGCCCGCCTGCGAGAGCGCCAGAAGGTGGCGCGGCGGCGGGCGCTGGCTCCGGGCGCGCGCCTGGCGCCGGAGGAGGAGTTGGCGGCCACGGCGGAAAAGGGCGCGGGGCGCACGCTGGTGATCGCCTGCGGCGCGCTGGCGCGCGAGATCATGCTGTTGCAGAAGCGGCCGGGCTTCGAGACGCTGGACGTGCACTGCCTCCCCGCCATCTGGCACAACACGCCGCAACATATCCCGGAAGGCGTGAGGGCGCGCATCGACCAGGCCCGCCGCGAGGGCTATGAGCGCATTTTCGTGGCCTATGGCGACTGCGGCACCGGCGGCGCGCTGGACAGGGTGCTGGAAGAAGCGGGCGTGGAACGCCTGCCCGGTCCGCACTGCTACGCCTTCCTTTCCGGCACGGAAGAGTTTCTCCAGCGGCTGGAACAGGACGCGCGCGGCTATTTCCTCACCGACTACCTGGTGCGTCACTTCGACACCCTGATATGGAAGGGCATGATGCTGGACGAACACCCGGAGCTGGTGAAGGACTGCTTCGGCAACTACGAGAAACTCGTCTATCTGGCGCAGACGGACGATCCGCATCTCGACGAAAAGGCGCGCGAAGCGGCATGCCGCCTGGGCCTCGCCTACGAGCGCCGCTTCACCGGCTTCGGCGACCTGGGGGCGGCGTTGGAACGCCTCGCCGCACGTAAGGATCCCTGAGCAACGGCTCCGTCCGCGCCACCTTCACGGCGCCAGTTCCACCAGCAGCGGCACGTGATCGGATGGTTTCTCCCACGCCCGCACCCGCTTGTCCGTGCCGGCGTCCATCATCGCGTCCGCCGCCTGTGGCGAGAGCAGGAAAAAGTCGATGCGAATGCCGTCGTTTTTCTGCCACGCCCCGCCCTGGTAGTCCCAGAAGGTGAATTGGCCCGCATCGCCCTTGCAGGCAAGCGCCGCATCGACGAGGCCGAGGTTGATGAGCCGCCGGTAGGCGGCCCGCGCCTGTGGCGAAAACAGCGCATCCCCCTCCCACTTCTCCGGGTTCTTCGCATCCGCCGGCGTGGGGATGATGTTGTAATCCCCGCCCAGGGCGAATTTCTCTTCCAGCGGCAGCAGGGCGGCGGCGTGTCCTTTCAGCGCATCCAGCCACTTCAGCTTGTAGGGAAACTTCTCCGAATCCACCGGATTGCCGTTCGGCGCGTAGACGGAGGCCACCCGCACCGCCCCGGCCTCGGTGGAAACCACGGCCTCGACATAGCGCGCCTGATCCTCGCCCTCCCACGTGGGCAGGCCCTTCGTCACGTCTTCCAGCGGGTGCTTCGACAGGATGGCCACCCCGTTGAAGCCCTTCTGGCCGTGAATGGCGAGATTGTAGCCCAGATCCTCGAAGGCCTCGCGCGGGAAGTTCTTCTCCTCGGTCTTGATCTCCTGCAGGCAGGCGACATCCGGCGCCGCCTCCTTCAGCCAGGCGGTGACCGTGGCCAGCCGCGCCCGGATGCCATTCACGTTCCACGTCGCCAGCCGGATGGTGGGTGTCTCTTCCGCCATGATCCGCTCCCTCGTGTCCTGACCGGGCTAGCAGAGAGCGAAAGGGCTGGCAATGCACCTCACCGCCGCCGCACCCGGCACACGTAATAGGCCGGCGGGGCGTCGCAGCCGGCCGGCCAGGCGATGGCGATGCTGCCCGGTTCATAGACGCGGCAGGTGGTGCCCTGCGGACAGTCGCAGGCGCGCACCAGCACGCACTTGCCGGAAAGGCTGGGCCGCCACGGCGTGGTGCGCGGCCCCGGCCCGGAGCGCTTGAGCCAGCTGTAGGCGAAGCGCGCCCGCCGCCACAGGCCGCGCCCGCGCGGAACGTCGCCGCGCGGTGGATAGGCCCGCGGCGGAAGGGAGCGCGGCTCTTCCTCCGGCCACGGCGGAAAATGGCCTTCCCACGCCGGACCTCGTTCCGCCGGCGCGCCCATGGCCACGTCGCGTTCGCAGCGGCGCAGGGCGAGAGCGCGGCGCCGGGTGTTTTTCTCCGCGGCTTGCGGCGGATTCTTCATGCACCAGTTGAAATAGCCCTTGCGGCTGGCGCCCCACAGCCCGCCCGCGAAGCCGCAGCCCAGGCCGCGCGCCCGCCGGTTCGCCTGCATGGCGGTTTCGGCGTAGGAATCGCAAAAGGCGCGTTTTTCCGCCAGCGCCGCGGCATCGGGCGCTTCCGGGCTATCGGTTCTCGCGGCGGGCGGCGGCGCCTCGACCTGTCGGGACGGAGCGGCGGGTTCCGCCTTGCGCCGCTCCGTGGTGTCGGCCGCCTTGGGGGCGGCGGCGGGCGTTTCACGGCGCGCCGTTTTTTCGCTCGTCTCGCCGGCCTGTTCCGGCGCGGGTTTGCTTTCGTCGCTGCTGGTGGCGTCATCGCCTTTCGCCGTGGCGGATGGTTCCTTCTTCTCCCGCAACCCGGCGATGCAACAGGTGTCCTGACGCTTGTCCGTCACCTCGGAAAACAGGAAGCATTTCGCCCGCTTGCCCTTCTTGCCCGGCCATGAAAACATCCAGCCCCTGCAGGCGCCGTCCTTTTCGCACACCTTGCGGCAGAAGTCCGGCACCGGCGCGATCAGCTCGAAGGAACGATAGGACTTTCCCTGCAATTCGGTGTCGGAAAGCATCCCCGCCCGCGCCACGGGGGAGAAAGCGAACAACAGGATCAGGCCGAAAAGGGAAACGGCGAGGAATCGAACGCCACGATGCACCATGTTACGTATTCCTGCTTGCCATCCGCCCGCCGCATCCTTACGCGCCATCCATGACGAGAAAATGACCATCACCCCCACAGCCGCGCCGCGCCGCGCACGCCGGAAGCATCGCCATGCGCCGGCCGGCGGATGTCCACCCTCGGCGCGGCGGCGAAGATCCATTTTTCCATCATTCCGGGCAGGTCGTCATAGAGCGCGTCGATGTTGGAAAGCCCGCCGCCCAGCACGATCACTTCCGGATCGAAGACGTTCACCACGTGCGCCAGCGCGCGGGCCAGCCGCTCGGTGTAGCGGTGCATGCTGGCGGCGCATTCCTCGTCTCCCTTGCGTGCGCCTTCCGCGATGTCCTTCGCCGACAGGGGGCGGCGGGTGATGCGCGAATGCTCCCGCTCCAGCGCCGGACCGGAGAGGAACGTCTCGATGCAGCCGCGCCGCCCGCACCAGCAGGCCGGCCCCGGCATTTCGCCGAACTTGGGCCAGGGCAGGGGATTGTGCCCCCATTCGCCGCCGATGGCGTTGGCCCCGGTGATGACCTGCCCGCGAAAGATCAGCCCGCCGCCGACGCCGGTGCCGAGAATGACGCCGAACACGCTTTCCGCCCCCTTCGCCGCGCCGTCATGGGCTTCCGACAGCGCCAGGCAATTGGCGTCGTTTTCCATGCGCACCTTGCGCCCCAGCGCCGCCTCCAGGTCTTCCCGGAACGGCATGTCGTTCAGCCAGGTGGAGTTGGCGTTCTGCATCCGCCCGGTCACCGGCGACACGGAGCCGGGCGTGCCGACGCCCACCGTGGCCCGCTCGGGCGAGACGCCCGCCGCCTCCTCCGCGGCCCGCACCAGGGCCGCGATGGCCCCGATGACGCCGCGATAGTCGTGCCGGGGCGTCGGCACGCGCTCGGAGAACACCACGTTTTCTTCGCGGTCGAAGGCGATGGCGGCGATCTTGGTGCCGCCCAGGTCGATGCCGATGCGCACGTCGGGCAACCTGCTCATGGGGTTTCTCCTGACAGGGAGTGATGATGCGTCGCGCGCAACAGCAACCTCTCCAGCACGGCCCCGGCCTCCGCCCAGTCGCGCACCACCACATGCGGCGCCTCCAGCGGTGGCAAGTGGGGGGTGAAGGGCGAATCCGGCACGAAGTGCAACAGATGCACCCGGCCGGGCAGCAGTTCGTGCGCCGAATGCAGGAAGTCCGGATGATCGTCCATGAACGCCACCGGCGCCCGCACCATGGAAGCCAGCGCCCGCACCGCCGGCCCCTTGGGGCCGGAGTTGGTCAGCAGCGGAAAATCCAGCCCGTGACCCAGCAGGTTGCGCCGTCGCGCCTGGAAATGGGCGTGCGGAATGTTGGACAGCAGCACGACCTGCGCCCCCTTTCGCGCCAGCCCGTGCAGCGCCTCCGCCGCCCCCTCGAGCAGCGGCATGGCATGGGTGCGTTCGGCGAAGAAGCGCTCCAGCAGTTGAAGGAACGCCTCGCCCGCGATGGCCGTGCCGTCGGCGCGCCGGATGTTGCCCTCCAGCGCCCAGGAATCCGCGTGCAGCCGCAGCCCCTGCGCCGCCAGCCAGCCATCGAGCGTGTCGATGAACCGCACCACCACCTCGTCCACGTCGCATATCAGCAGCGGCGCGTGCGGCGACAGGTTCAGGCGGCGCACCTGTTGGCGGGTGATGGAATCCATGGCTCACCCTCCATGCTGCCAGCGTTGCCACGCTTGCAGGGGCGCGCCGGGCGGCGTGCCCGTTTCCGTGCAGAAATGCAGCAGCAGGGATTCGTCCGCCAGCAGGTATTCCAGCGCCGCCAGCGCCGTTTCCGGTTCCCCGATCGAGGATTTGAGTGAATCAAGCGTATATCCCGTGGCGTCGCAAAAGGCCGCCAGCCGTTCCGGCTCCTGCGCCAGCCACGTCAGCATTTGCAGCCCCAGCACGGAAATATCTGTTTTTTCGGGTGTGTTTTTCATCTCGCGTGCATGATATCGTATGCCGTGGAGCAAGGGTTGAGAAAGGGTTTACGATTTATGCGCAATGCAACGCAAGCACGGAAGGGTTCGCTAACCTTCCATGCTAACGCTTTCAACACGGCTGCCTGCTACAGTGCCAATCGTTGAGTGGGTAATGGCGTAACACCGGTTGGACGAGCCTTCGTTCCTCCGGGGTCTGCAGGGAGCCTGAAGCCTTGAAACAGGGTGTAGCATACATGCCGAACACGAACGAGAACACAGGCATGCGTCCGGGGCAGCCGAGCCGCGTGCTCATCGTGGAAGACGACGAGCTGAACATGAAGCTGTTCACGGACCTGCTGGAGGCCCAGGGCTATGAGGTTTTCCAGACCCAGGACGGCATGAAGGCGCTGGATCTGGCCCGTGAGCACCGGCCGCATCTCATTCTCATGGACATCCAGTTGCCGGAGGTTTCCGGCATCGATGTCACCAAGTGGCTGAAGGCGGACGACGAGCTGCGGCACATTCCCGTGATCGCCGTCACCGCCTTCGCCATGAAGGGAGACGAGGAGAAGATTCGCGCCAGTGGCTGCGAGGCCTACATTTCCAAGCCCATTTCGGTGAGCCATTTTCTGGAGACGGTGGCCGAATTTCTGAAAGGTTGAGGCAATGAGCGCCCGTGTGTTGATAGTGGATGACGTGCCGGCCAATGTGCGCCTGTTGCAGGCATTGCTGGAGGCCGAATATTTCGAGGTTTTCACGGCCATGAACGGCTCGGAGGCGCTGGACGCCGTGCAGCGCGTCAAGCCCGACATCATGCTGCTGGACGTCATGATGCCGGACATGAGCGGTTTCGAGGTCTGCCGGCGCATCAAGTCCAATCCGCACACGCGCTATCTGCCCATCATCATGATCACCGCGCTGGATCAGCCGGAAGACCGCATCAAGGGCTTTCAGGCCGGCGCCGACGACTATCTGGTCAAGCCCATCGACGAGGCGGCGCTGCTGACCCGCCTGCGGGCGCTGGTGCGTTTCAAGTTTCTGCTGGACGAGCTGGAGAGCAGCATCGGCGACGAGCTGCTGCTGGACACGCGGCTGGAGAGCGAGGAGGAGCGCCCGGCCCGCCTGGCGCTGCTGCTGAACCGCGAGGGGCGCGACCAACGGCTGATCGACTGGCTGCGCGGGCGCCACAACGTGCGCCTGTTCGAGGATCCGGTGATGTTGCTGGATCAGGTGCGCCATGGCACCGTGGACATGGTGATGCTGGAGCTGCCGCTGAAGGGCCATGACGCCCTGCGCATCTGTTCGCAGATCCGCTCGCTGGAGAACGGACGGCAGCTGCCGGTGATCCTGCTGATGGAAGACGGGCACCAGAAGGAGCTGCTGCACGCGCTGGAGATCTGCGCCAGCGACTATTTGCTCAAGCCCGTGTCGCTGGAGGAACTGGAGGCGCGCATCCGCATCCAGCTGCGCCGCTGGCGCTACATCCAGCGGCTGCGCGAGAACGTGCGCCAGTCCGTGACCTATGCCATGGTCGATCCGCTCACCGGCCTTTACAACCGGCGCTACATGAACACCCACGGCCGCGCCATGGTGGAAGAGGCCGGGCAACGTGGCAAGGCGCTGTCGGTGCTGGTGATGGATCTGGATTATTTCAAGAAGGTGAACGACACCTGGGGTCACGACGCCGGCGACGAGGTGTTGCGCGAGGTCGCCGCGCGGCTGAAGAAGCAGCTCAGGAGGCTGGATGTGATCTGCCGCATCGGCGGCGAGGAATTCGCCGTGCTGCTGCCCGGCGCCGATGTGCGCATGGCTCAGCAGGTGGCGGAGCGCCTGCGCCGCGCCGTGGCCGGCCAGCCGGTGAAGATCACCACCGATGATGGCGAGCTGGATCTGCACATCACCATTTCCATCGGTCTGGCCAGCTTCGAGAAAAAGGAAGACACGCTGGAAAGCCTGCTCAAGCGGGCCGACGAGGCGCTCTACACGGCCAAGCAGCAGGGCCGCAACCGCGTGGTGCGCCAGAAGGCCGCCTGACCGATGCGTCCGTTCCGCGCATGATGCCGGATTGCAAACTGTCTGAGCGGTGAAACCGCCCCGCGCCCCCATCCAGCCCCCAAATTATGAAAAACAAGGGCCTTAGGGGCGCGGGGCGGTTTCATCGGTCAACCTTTGCGCGGCTTGGTATGAATGGCAAAATGAAACCCCGCCATCCGGCGGGGTTCTTTCGTCTTCGCGTTGGTTCCGCGACATTCACTTGATCTTGGCCTCGCGGAACTCCACGTGCTTGCGCGCCACCGGATCATATTTGCGCTTCACCATCTTCTCCGGCATGTTGCGCGTGTTTTTCTTGGTCACGTAGTAATACCCCGTGCCGGCGGTGCTCACCAGCTTGATCTTGATGGTCGTTGCCTTGGCCATGACCTGTCCTCTGCTCGCATGCATCGAATGTCGGGCGCATCCCGCGCCATTGGTGGCAAAGCCTATGACGCACCGCCGCTTCTGTGTCAAGGGAAGGCGTTCACCAGCCGCCGCCGCCGCCACCACCGCCGCCGCCGCCGACTCCGCCGCCGCCGCCGCCGCCGAAACCTGAGGTGCCGGCGCTGGGCATGGGCATGGCGTTGACGATGCCGCCGTCCAGCCCGCCGACGAGACCCGTGTCGGTGTCGATGTCGAAGATGTCGTCACGGTGGCCATGATACCAGCCCGGCTGCCAGGAAAGCGCCTCCGGCGCACCCTTCACCGCGGCGTTGGTCAGCCAGTGATGAAATGCCTCCGACCATGGTTTTTCCAGCCCCAGCGCGATGGCCCAGGGCAGCAGTTTCTCGAACAGCTCGGGCGACATGCCTGGCGCCTTTTTCACCTGCCGCCGGTTCATGCGCGGGCGTTCCGCCACGTCGATGAACATCGCCAGTCCCTCCAGCGCATCCAGCATGCGCCGCCCCGCCACGGTGGGGCGCGGCAGCAGATGCCACATGGCGAGGAGAATGGCGGGCAGCGCCAGCAGCCCCAGAAACACCGCCAGCCGCCAGCCGTCGGGCAGAAAGAGGCCGTCGTTGGGCATGTTGCGCAATACGACGCCCACGATGCCACCCAGCGCCGCCAGCGCCACGGCCACCGGCGGCACCGCCAGCCAGCGCCGCCATCCGCGCTTGCGCCACAGTTCCATCACCAGCAGGGAGATGAGAAACAGCGGCACCGCCAGAAAGCCCGCCATGATGAGGGTTGTTTTCGCCGAGGCATGGCCGGAGGCGGCCAGCACCGCGAGTCCGACGATGATCAGCGCCGCCAGAACGAGACCGATGAAGAAATGCCGCCGGTTCTTGCGCAGCCAGGCCCGTTCGATCTCCTCTTCGATGGTGCGGGCGAATTCCCGCAAGGTTCTGCGCAGGCGCAGGCCATTGCTGGGGCCCAGCAGAAAGGAATCGCTGAATCCGAACAGGTCGCGCATGAGAAGCTGTTCGCCGGGCGGCAGGCTGGCATCCGATGGACGTTTGCGCCGCAGCAGCAGCAATCCGCCCTTGCGCTCTATCTCGATGTATCCCTTCACCGCCAGCGAGACGAGCGCGGCGATGAACGCCCGGCGCACCTCCGGCCCCTTGACGCCGGCCTCTCCCTTCAGCCAGTGCGCCATGGCCGGGGAAATGTCCGCCGGCGGCTCCCAGCGCGGAAATATCGCGCCGGGCGCCGGGTCGCGCCCATGCCGATACCAGGCGATCACGAAAAAGGTGGACAGCCCGCCCACACCCGCCAGCAGCCACAACGGGCCAATCAGGTCCTGCGCCCGCCACAGCAGACGCCGCCAGCGCGGCGGCTCCGCCACCACCCCTTTCGGAAAGGCGATGGCGATGGTGAAGCCTTCACCGGGAGAAAGAGGCCGCAGCGTCTCGGCCTCGAAGACGCCGTCGCTGGCCATCAGCACCCGGGCGTCACGCCCCTTTTCACCGGGTCTGCCGGTATAGGTGGCGGAGGCGAGAATGGGCGCCTTGCCGGGCAGGCGCACCACCATCCGGGCGTAACGGATGGGGAAGGCCCAATAGGACCCCGTGACGTTCCATACCAGCTCGTCGCGCTTGTCGAAAAAGCGGATTTGCCGCCAGGTGTCATAGACGATGGTATAGGTGTGCAGCCCATGCGAGATGAAGGCATCCCTGTCGCCGATGAAAATGCGCGCCACCCCCGCGGTCGGGTGGCGGATGAACCAGGGCGCCGGCTTGCCGTCCAGCAGCACCTTGCGCACCCTGAAGCCCACTTGGCCGATGGCACCGTCCTTCTTGCGGAACAGCAGTGGAAAGTCTCGGAAAATGCCGTGGCGGATCAGCCGGCCTTCGGCGATGACGCTGATGTGTTCCGTCACCCGAAGGGTGCCGTCCGGCAGAACCTTCATGATGGATCGAAAGCCGTTGATGGATTCCGCCGCCCGCACCGGCGAAGCGAGCGCCAGCAACGCCAGCAGGCAGAGCAGGAACGTGCGCAGGGTGGCGTTCATGAATCGGAACTTTCGCAAAACTCAGGAAGGTTGCAGATCCACCTTCGGCACCTGCCGCGCCGCCTCGTCTTCCAGTTCGAAATATTCGGCCTTGGTGAAATGGAACAGCTTGGCGATGATGTTGGAGGGGAATGATTCCACCAGGATGTTGTTTTCGCGCACCGCGCCGTTGTAATAGCGCCGCGCCATCTGAATATCATCCTCTATCTGATTGAGTTGACGTTGCAATTCCAGCACGTTCTCGTTCGCCTTCAGGTCGGGATAGTTCTCCACCGCCACGAAGATGCGCCCCAGCAGCGAGGACAGCTCCTGCTCCACGGCGGAGCGCTGGCGCGGCGTGGCGTCGCTCATGCCGCTGGCCTTTGCCCTGAGTTCGGTGATGCGTTCCAGCAGATCGCGCTCGTGGCTCATGTAGCCCTTCACCGCCGCCACCAGGTTGGGGATCAGGTTGGCGCGCTTCTTCAGTTGCACGTCGATGCCCGACCATCCCTCGCGCACCATCTGCCGCGCCTTCACCAGCCGGTTGTAGGCGGCGATGGCGTAAAGAGCGACGGCGGCCACGATGCCCAGCAGAATGAGTTGCACCATTTTGAAAATCCCCTGATATGAAAGAGGAATCACCCATGCAGGGTGCCGCAAAAGCGTTGCGCGGGCAACCGGTCGCGTATTCCCTTACAACCCGAATGATGAATGGAGCATGACTGCGAACGACGAAACATCGCTTTTCGGCGCCGCCGGCGACGCTTCCCGCCCGCTGGCCGACATGCTGCGGCCGAAATCGCTGGCGGAAGTGGTGGGCCAGGCGCACCTCACCGGCCCGGAAGGCGTGCTGACGAAGCTCCTGGCCGGCGGCCGCCTGCCGTCGCTCATCCTGTGGGGGCCACCGAGAA
>JALVFB010000179.1 GCA_027030295.1 Hyphomicrobiales bacterium | reverse complement strand
CACCTGCGCCATCGGCAAGGCTTCGCCCGGCTCCCGTCCCAGCAGTGTGAGCGCATTGGCCACGATGTGCCGTGCCGTCAGCCCGGCTTCCTCGTATTGCTCCGCCTGCGGCGCATGCGGCAGGAAGCGGTCGGGCAGCGTCATGGTGCGCACCTTCAGTCCGCGTTGCAGGGCATCGGTATGATTCGCCAGATGGGTGAGCACATGAGCGCCGAAGCCGCCTTGCGACCCTTCCTCGATGGTGATGAGCGCAGCGTGCTCCTTCGCCAGCCGCTCGATGAGCGCCACATCCAGCGGCTTGGCGAAGCGCGCGTCCGCCACCGTGGCGGAAACGCCCAGGGCCTCCAGCTCGCGCGCCGCGCGCAACGCTTCCGCCAACCGCGCGCCCAGCGACAGGATGGCGACATCCGTGCCCTCGCGCACGATGCGCCCCCTGCCGATGTCCAGCGGCTCGCCGCGCTCCGGCAGCTCCACGCCCACGCCCGGCCCGCGCGGATAGCGAAACGCGATGGGGCCTTCCTCATAGGCCGCCGCGGTGGCCACCATGTGCATCAGCTCCGCCTCGTCCGCCGCGGCCATGACCACCATGTCCGGCAGGCAGGCGAGATAGGCGATGTCGAAACTGCCCGCGTGCGTCGGCCCGTCCTGCCCCACCAGCCCGGCGCGGTCGATGGCGAAGCGAACGGGCAGCTTCTGCAATGCCACGTCGTGCACCACCTGGTCATAGGCCCTTTGCAGGAAAGTGGAATAGATGCACGGGAAGGGCTTCAGCCCTTCCGCCGCCAGCCCGGCGGCGAAGGTCACCGCGTGTTGTTCGGCGATGCCGACGTCGAACATGCGCTCCGGGAAACGCTCGGCGAATCTGTCCAGACCCGTGCCCGACGGCATGGCGGCGGTGATGGCCACGATCTTCTCGTCGCGCTCGGCTTCCGCGATGAGCGCGCGCGCGAACACTTCCGTGTAGGTGGGCACGTTGGCCGGCGGCTTCTTCTGTTCGCCCGTTGCCGGATCGAAGGGCGCCACCGCGTGGTATTTCTCCGGATCTTCCTTCGGAAACGGATGCCCCCTGCCCTTTTCCGTCACCACGTGCACCAGCACCGGGCCGACGTCCGGCGCGTCGCGCACGTTTTCAAGCACCGGCACCAGCACGTCCAGATCGTGCCCGTCCACCGGCCCCACGTAGTAGAACCCCAGCTCCTCGAACAGCGTGCCGCCCATGACCATGCCGCGGGCGTATTCGTCCGCCTTCGCCGCCGCCTCGCGCAACAGCCGTGGAAAGCGGTTGGCGATCTGCTTGGCCAGCTCGCGCAAGGACAGGAACGGGCGGGAGGACACCAGCCACGAGAGATAGTTGGTCAGCGCCCCCACCGCCGGCGCGATGGACATGCCGTTGTCGTTCAGCACCACGATGAGGCGGGTGTCCATGGCGCCTGCGTGGTTGAACGCCTCGTAGGCCAGCCCTGCGCTCATGGCGCCATCGCCGATGACGGCGATGACATTGTTTTGTCCGCCGGTGAGGTCGCGCGCCTTGGCCATGCCCAAGGCGGCGGAAATGGAGGTGGAGGAATGCCCGGCGCCGAACGGATCGTATTCGCTCTCGTCGCGATTCGTGAAGCCGGCCAGCCCACCCTTTTGGCGGATGGTGCGGATGCGCTCGCGCCGACCGGTGAGAATCTTGTGCGGATAGGCCTGGTGAGACACGTCCCAGATGAGCCGGTCCGCAGGTGTGCGAAAGACGTAATGCAGCGCCACCGTCAGCTCCACCACGCCCAGCCCGGCGCCGAAATGCCCCCCCGTTTCGGCCGCGGCGGAAATGAGTTCGCGACGCAGCTCTTCCGCAAGCTGCGGCAGTTGCTCCGGCGGCAGACGGCGCAGATCTTCCGGGGTGAGAATCGTGTCCAGCAATGGCGTGGCGTCGCTCATGGCGCAGGCACCTGCAAGGTTTCCCACTTTTCCGGTTGTTTAACGCAACACGCGGCCAGGCGCGAGTGTTTTTTCCCCGGGGAGACGGCGATGAGCCTTCGGGAGGTTGGCAAATCGCCACGAGACAACCATTTGTCAGGTAACGCATGATACGATACAGTCACGAACCGAAAACAGTGGGCCGGGGATTTCGCGGTGAGTGAGAAGGGTGAAAAAACATCGGGTTGGCGCAACCTGATCGATTTTCTGTGGACGACGGACGCCACCATCGGCACGATGGCCTTCGAAGTCGTGGATTTCACCCGCCGTTCGTGGCTGGCCTACGCGGCGTGGCTGGAGAAGTTCCGCATTCGTGGCTTCAAGCGCCTGGTGGTGGATCTGCTGGATGACGCCGCCACGTTCGGCACGGTGCTGGCCTTCATCATCTTCGCCTACGCGGTGCCGCCCCTGCCCACCAATGACGACGTGTGGAACGCCCGGCGCCAGATCTCCGTCACCATCACCGACGAGAACGGCGAGGTCATCGGCTGGCGCGGCGTGCGCCAGGACGACACCATTCCGCTGTCCGAATATTCGCCCTACATCATCAAGGCCACGCTGGCGACGGAGGACGCGCGCTTCTACGAACACTTCGGCGTGGACTTCATCGGTACCCTGCGCGCGGCCATCGCCAACGCGAAGGCGCAGGGCGTGGTGCAGGGCGGCTCCACCCTCACCCAGCAGCTGGCCAAGAACCTGTTCCTGTCGCCGAAGCGCTCGCTCAAGCGCAAGATTCACGAGGCCTTCTATGCCCTGTGGATCGAAACGCACCTGAGCAAGGACGAGATTCTGAAACTCTACCTGGACCGCTCCTATCTGGGCGCGGGCAACTACGGGGTGGAGGCCGCCGCGCAGTTCTATTTCGGCAAGTCGGTGCGCGACCTGACGCTGAAGGAAGCGGCCATCATCGCCGGTCTTTACAAGGCGCCGACGAAATATGCGCCGCAC
>JALVFB010000178.1 GCA_027030295.1 Hyphomicrobiales bacterium | reverse complement strand
GCCGGAGACGTTTTCCGGATCGGCCAGGATCATCAACAGGCCGGAGACGATGAGCGCGATCAGCGCCGCGAGGAAGGACTCCGAGAGGGCCGATCTGTCATCGGAAAAGTGCGCCAGCGCCTGTTCGTCACGCCCGCGCGCGAACAACCACAGTCCCCGCCAGGTGCGCTGAAACTGGGCGAGGGGAGAGGGAGCCTGTTGCACCGAATGCCTCCTTGCCGTGAGGAATGATCTGGTGGGTTCCTGCCACGTCGGTTGTCGGCGAGGAAAGGGCGGCGATCAGACGGTGTTCAGTGCAGCTTCTTCGCCACTTCGTCGATGGCGTCGTTGATGAGAGCGGAAGCGGTGTTGCCCTGCACTTCCGCGCGCAGCTTCTCCTCGGCCGCCCGCAAAGCGCGCTCGGCGACATGGGCGCGGATGTCGCGCACGGCGTTTTCCTGCGCCAGGCGGATGCGCTCCTCGGCGGAAGCCTTTTTCCGCGCCATCAGCTCCTCGAACTGTTCGCGCACCTCGCGCACCACGGCCTCGGCCTCTTCCTTCGCCGTGGCCAGAATCTCCTCGGCCTCGCGGGCGGCCTGCTCCTTCTTGGCCTCGTATTCGGCCAACAGCTTGCGCGCCTCCTCGTGCTTGCGGCGGGCTTCCTCCAGCTCGTCGCGAATGGCTTCGGCGCGGTCGTCCAGCGCCTTCAGCACCATCTGCGGCAGGCGATAGTGGAAGATGAGGGCGAAGAACAGCACGAAGGCCACGAACACCCAGAACTCGGCATCGGCGAAAATGTGCATGGTTCAGCCCTCCTTGCCGGCGGTCTTGCCCGGCGCCTTGCCGGTGACGCGGGCGGCGATTTCGGCGGCCAGTTCGCCAACCGTGCCCTCCAGCTCCGCCAGCGCCGCGTCCTTCGCCTGCTTCAGCTCCTTTTCGGCCTGCGAGATGCGGGCGGCAAGCTGCGATTCCAGCTCGCGCCGCCGCCTGTCCAGTTCGGCGGTGATGCGCTCCTTTTCCGCCCGCACCATGTCGTGCGCCTGCGCGCGCGATTCGGCCAGCAGGCGGTCATGCTCGGCCAGCGCCTCTTCCGCCTGCCGGTGCAGGCGTTCGGACATTTCCAGATCCTCGGCGATGCGGCGGTGGCGGTTCTCCAGCGTCTGACCGATGCGCGGCAGGATGACCCGCGTGGTCAGCAGGTAGAGAAAGCCGAAAGTGATCGCCAGCCAGAAAAGCTGGGAAAGATATGTGGCGATGTCCAGTTGCGGCATGGTGGCCTCGCAAGCGCTGTGCGGGCGCGGCCGCGACGCTCTTCATCGCGGTTCGCCGGCGCCCGGTGTGGCGACCTCAGCCGAAGAGGATGATGAAGGACACCACCAGGCCGAACAGGCCGGTCGCCTCGGCCAGGGCGAAGCCCAGCAGCAGGTTCTTGAACTGCGCATCGGCCGCGGCCGGGTTGCGCAGGGCGCCCGCCAGGTAGTTGCCGAAAATCAGGCCGATGCCGACACCCGCGCCCGCCAGGGCGATGGCCGCCAGACCGGCGCCAATCATCTTCGCAGCTTCCACTTCCATGTCTCTCGCTCCTTGCTCGGTTGAACCGGTTGAACTCGCCTCAGTGTTCCGGGTGCAGCGCGTCGCTGAGGTAGATGATGGTGAGCACCATGAACACGTAAGCCTGCAGGAAGGCCACCAGAAACTCCAGGCCGGTGAAGGCCACCATCAGCGCCAGCGGCGCCCAGCCGCCGATGATGCCCAGCGCCACCACGAAGCCGCCGAACACCTTCAGCATGGTGTGCCCGGCCATCATGTTGGCGAACAGTCGCACGGACAGGGAAAAGGGCCGGGTGAAATAGGAGATGATCTCCACCGGCACCAGGATGGGCAGCATGTACCAGGGCACGCCGGAGGGCACGAACAGCTTGAGATAGCGAAAACCGTTCTTCACGAAACCCACCACCGTGGCCAGCACGAACACCACCAGCGCCAGGGCGAAGGTGACGATGATGTGGCTGGTGACGGTGAAGGAATAGGGGATCATGCCCAGCAGGTTGGCGGCCAGGATGAAAATGAACAGCGTGAAGACGAAGGGGAAGAAGGGGCGGCCTTCGTCGTGCAGGATGTCGCGGGTGAGGTTGGCGACGAATTCGTAGGCCAGCTCGCGGATGGATTGCAGCCGGTGCGGCACCAGGCGATTCTGGCCGAACAGGAACACCGCCGAAACCACGGCCACGGCGATGACCATCCACAGCGAGGAATTGGTGAAGGAAAAATCCCACTCGCCGATGCGGATGGGCACCAGCGGCTTGATGACGAACTGGTGCAGGGGGCCTTCCGCACCCGCATGTTCGGCCGCCTTGCCGGCGGCCTCCGCCACGGCGGTCGTGGTGTGCACAGGAGCTTCCTGCATGGTGTCGAGCCGTCCGCTTCCGTGCGCCGGGGGGAGGTCTGCTGGCGGGCATGCACTATCCACCCCGGGGCTGGTTCCCCGTCGGTTGCGCCCTTTTATCGTTGTTGGGCGCAAAGCTCAACGGGCAAAATGGCCCATGTGCCCGCAAATTGTGCATCGAAGGCATGAAGAAAAGGCATGAGGGGCTTCCCCTGTTGCACTGAAGCGCGGACTACGCAGAAGCCCCGCGCCCTGGCATTCCCTCGCCACCCCGGCGGAAGCCGGGGGCTCGTGCCGTAACCTCATGCGTTTCCCGAACGAGATTCCGGCTTTCGCCCACTGGTGTCCAAGGAAAACTCCGTTTGACGAAAGAGGGGGCTGTTTTGCCGAATAGAATCATATAACATATTGATTTAATTATTATTCGTCATTGCCGGGCTTGTCCCGGCAATCCAGGGCCAAAGGCGTGTGCAGTCATGTATGATGCCGAATCCCGGCCCAAAACGACTTCCGCAGCGTATGATTCCCCTCTTTTACGTTCCCCCTTCA
>JALVFB010000177.1 GCA_027030295.1 Hyphomicrobiales bacterium | reverse complement strand
TGTTCGGCGCGTTTTCGCCTGGGGGGGCTGAAACGGCGCGACCCGACCATCTCCTTTCCCCTGCACGCGGGCGACGTGCTCATTCTCGAAGGTCCCTCGCGCCTGCGCTACCACGGCATCGACCGCATCCATCCCGGCACCGGCGCCCTGCCGGCCGAAATCGGCGAGGGGCGCATCAACATCACCCTGCGCCGGGTGCGTGCGGCGGCCTGAATTCGGCCGCAGGTGATACCAACCCGCGCAAAGGTTGACCGGTGAAACCGCGCCGCGCCCCCGCCCAACCCCTGGGTTCCCAGAATTTGGGGGTTGGGCGGGGGCGCGGGGCGGTGGGTGGTTCTTTCTACAAACTGATATGCCCTTCAGGCATCCACATCAAAGCTGCGCAAAAAATTTACGCTTCCTTAACAGCTTATGGCACGCACCCCGCGACAGGCCATTTTTCCACCCTTTTTGCACAAGGCCCGACGCCTCCTGGCCCGCCATGGTCGACGGCCGCATGAGGAAATTGTTCCGCGCAAGTGCCGTTCGATTCCGAACGATGATTCCAGCGGATTGCCGAAACATCTCAACCACGGGATGCAGGATCCCCCTTTTCATTAATGTCCGTATACTGACAATTTCGATCATCGACCGGATTGCATTCCCACGCAAAAAGAGTAAGGCTTCTTTCATCGGCCGGCGACGGGCACCGGGGGATGTTTCTGGTGGCGTCGTTTCCGGACGCAAACCTGACCGGCTTTCAAGACTTTCACAAAAAGTGCGCATTGCGTGGCGGCACATGCAGTGCGTGGAGAACGGGTGAGTGCCGGGCACGGCGCCATGTTGTGCACCAGGGACCCGCCGCAAGGGGCGTAGACGGCCGGCGGGAAGCGTAAAGGGGGCGAGCCAACCCGGCGTTTTCATCGCCCGGAAACAGGAAGAATTGCCCGGGCCATTTGGCCCGGCGGGAGAGGTTTCGTTGCCTGCGGCAGGAGCCTGAGGCACAAAGGGGGGCTTTGCGACATGCTGACCAGGACGCTGGATACGCAGTGGGACCGGGTGCGGGCGCGGCTGAAAGCCGAGCTGGGCAAGGATCTGTTCGCCAGCTGGTTCGCGCGGCTGGAGCCGGAGGAACTGGAAAAGGGCCGGTTGGCGCTGTCCGTGCCCACGCGGTTTCTCAAGTCCTGGCTGGAAAACCATTACATGGACACCCTGCGCCAGGCCTGCGCGGCGGAGTTCGAAGGGGTGAAGGACATCGTCCTGCGCATCCGCTCCGCCGAGCGGATGCCGCGCCGGCAGGTGGCGCGCACCGCCACCGCCCCGCGCACCACCGGCGCCGCGCCGTCCACGCCGACGCCTCTGGCGCCGGATGCGGAATCCGGGCTGGATCCGGCGCTCACCTTCGACACCTTCGTCGTCGGCATGCCCAATGCGCTGGCCCACGCCGCCGCCCGCCAGGTGGCGGACGGCATGGCCGGCGCCCATGTCAACCCGCTGTTCATCCACGCCGCCACCGGCCTGGGCAAGACGCACCTGTTGCACGCCATCGGCTGGCAGGCGCGCCAGCAGCCACAACGCCGCCGGGTGCTATACATTTCCGCCGAGCAGTTCATGTATCGCTTCCTGGCGGCCCTGAAGGGGCGCGACGTGCTCTCCTTCAAGGAGCAGTTCCAGAACGTCGATATCCTGCTCATCGACGACTTCCAGTTCCTGCAGGGCAAGACCATGCAGCAGGAATTCTGCCACACCTTCAACACGCTGGTGGATTCGCGCCGGCAGGTGGTGATCGCCGCCGACGTCGCTCCGGCGATGCTGGACAAGCTGGATGCGCGCATGCGTTCGCGGCTGGTTGGCGGTCTGGTGGTGGACATGCAGACCCCGGACGAGACCATGCGCCGCGAGATCCTGAACCGCAAACTCGCGCTCATGCGCCGCCGCGAACCGCACCTGATGGTGCGCGAGGAGGTGCTGGACTTCATCGCCCGCACCGTTCAGGGTGGCGGCCGCGAGCTGGAGGGCGCGCTCAACCGGGTGGTGGCCATGCAGCGGCTGATGGGCAACGCGCCCATCGACCTCGACGCCGCCGCGCACGCCATGCGCGACCTCATCCGCCGTCAGGAACGCCGCCCGGTGCGCATCGACGACATCCTCAAGGCCGTCTCGCAGCTCTACAACATTTCACGCACCGAGTTGCTCTCCGCCCGCCGCGCCCAGTCGGTGGTGCGCCCGCGCCAGATCGGCATGTATCTGGCGAAGAAGCTCACCTCCCGCTCGCTGCCCGAGATCGGCCGGCGCTTCGGCGGGCGCGACCATTCCACCGTGCTGCACGCGGTGCGCAAGATCGACAAGCTGCTGGAAAAGGACGACGCCTTGCGCCAGGAGATCGACCTGCTCACCCGCATCCTCAAGGATGGATAAGCATTTGATACCAGTTTGCGTAAAGAGTGACCGGTAAAACCGCCCCGCGCCCCCACCCAAGCCCTTGTTTTTCATAATTTGGGGGTTGGGTGGGGGCGCGGGGCGGTGGGTGGTCCTTTATGCATTCTGGTATGAGTGTTTCACGGCGGCTTGCCTGTCAAGGGTGAAACCGCTTCGCGGCGCCGAAGGCGCCCTTGACAGGCAAGCCGCCGTGAAAAAATGGCAAGGAAGCGCCAATGGCGAAAACCCGCCATTGGCGCTTCTCTCAGCAAAAATCCTTCTCGGGAATGCTTGTTCGACACGGTTGCCACAAGTATTCTTTTGTCAATCCATCTTGCGCAACAAGGGAGAATCAGCCGTGGCGTTCGTGCGGGTCAATGACGTGGTGCTGCATGCGCGCGCCGGGCGGGTGGAACAGGGCCGGCCGCTGGTGTTCATCAATTCGCTGGGCACCGACTATCGCATCTGGCACCAGGTGGCCCATGCCCTGCGCGGCGAAAACTTCCGCTTCCTGTTTCA
>JALVFB010000176.1 GCA_027030295.1 Hyphomicrobiales bacterium | reverse complement strand
TTTCGCCCAGGCGCTGGCCCGCACCACCGAGGCCGGCCGCCCGGCGCTGATCGCCGAGATAAAAAAGGCCTCGCCCTCGAAGGGCCTCATCCGCGCCGATTTCGATCCGCCGGCGCTGGCCCGCGCTTATGAGGAGGGCGGCGCCACCTGCCTGTCCGTGCTCACCGACACGCCGTATTTTCAGGGCGCGCTCGACTATATGCGCGCGGCGCGCGAGGCCACTTCCCTGCCCGTTTTGCGCAAGGACTTCATGCTGGACGTCTGGCAGGTGTTTCAGGCCCGCGCGCACGGAGCGGACGCCATCCTGCTCATCATGGCCATGATCGACGACGCATTGGCCGCCGAGCTGGAGGCGGCGGCGCTGGAGCTGGGCATGAGCGTGCTGGTGGAAAGCCACGATGCGACCGAGATGAGGCGCGCGCTCAAGCTCAAAACACCGCTCATGGGGGTGAACAACCGCAACCTGAAGACCTTCGGGGTTTCGCTGGAAACCACGGCGATACTGGCGAAAATGGTGCCGCAAGACCGCCTGCTGGTGGCCGAAAGCGGCATTTTCACCCCCGACGACATCCGCTATCTGCGCGACAATGCGGGAGCGAAGGCCTTCCTCGTCGGCGAAAGCCTCATGCGCCAGCCCGACGTGGCGGCGGCGACAAGGCGGTTGCTGGCGGTCTGAAGGCCATCGGATTCGGTCAGTCGCGTTCCACGCGATAGCGCTCGTGGCAGCCCTTGCAGGTGGCCCGCACCTCGCGCAGGATTGTTGGCAGGGTTTGTTCCGTCGCCCCGGCCAGTTTCGCGGCCAGTGTGCTAAGCCGCTCCGCCCGGCTGCGGAAGTCGTTGAAATGCTGCCAGATGCCAGGGCTGGCCTCGCTCGGGTGCTTGTGCGTGCCGGGTGGAAACAGCGCCGGGATATGCCGCGCGTGCTTGCGCAAGGTGGTGGCGCGTTCGCGCACGGCCCGCGCATCGAAGGCGGCCTTGCCCTGGGCCATCATGTTGATCAGCCGCAGCCGCTTTTCCATCCGGGTCATCGCCTTCATGCGCTGCTTCACCACGCCATGCGCTCCCTTGTGCGCCAAGGCCGACGATATGGAAACGCCGGCCAGAATCAACGCGGCAACCATCATCAGGGGCGGCAGCTTGCGCATCCGGGTTCCTCCCTTCCCGTTTCCACCAGCGCAGGGCAATACCCCGGATGCCGCGCACATGCCAATGACACTTGCGTGATCGCCCGGACAATGCCGGGAAGAAAAACGCCGCCGGGAGCAGGCTCCCGACGGCGGCGGTGTTCCATGACGTCGTCTTGCCGCCTATGCTTCCTGCGCATCGGCCAGCACGGAGGCCTTCACGATGCGGCCCGGGTTCGGCACCGGCTCGCCCTTCGGCAGCGCGTCAATCACCTCCATGCCTTCCACCACTTCGCCCCACACGGTGTATTGCCCATCCAGAAACGGGCAGTCGGCGGTGCAGATGAAGAACTGCGAATTGGCCGAGTTCGGATCCATGGCGCGGGCCATGGAAGCGACGCCGCGCTTGTGTGGGGCGTCGGTGAATTCGGCCGGCAGGTTGGGCTTGTCCGATCCGCCCATGCCGGTGCCGGTGGGATCACCGCCTTGCGCCATGAAGCCTTCGATGACGCGGTGAAACGGCGTGCCGTCATAAAAGCCCTCGCGCACCAGCTCCTTGATGCGCGCCACGTGCTGCGGCGCCAGATCGGGACGGAGGCGGATCACCACCCTGCCCGACGTGGCCGAATCGGTGGTGTCGATGTCGAAGACGATGGTGTTTTCCGGGTCGAGATTCCGTGTGTCGGTCAAGATGTTGCTCCTTGTTCTTCAGATGGTGATACTCGTCATACCGGCACAAGCCGGAATCTCGTGCGACAAACGCATGAGTCCGTGGGACGAGATCCTGGCTTTCGCCAGGATGACGAGTGCATCACTGACGCTTGCGTCACTTGTCCACGTCCGCCGCCACGCGCATGCGCACGATCTTGTCCGGATGCGCCGGCGGTTCGCCGGGGGCGATCCTGTCCACGCACTCCATGCCCTTCACCACCACGCCCCAGACGGTGTATTTGCCATCCAGGAAGCGGCCGTCGGCGAACATGATGAAGAACTGCGAGTTGGCCGAGTTCGGGTCGGCGGCGCGGGCCATGCCCACCGTGCCGCGCTTGAAGGGAAAGCGCGAAAACTCCGCCGGCAGGTCGGGATATTTCGAGCCGCCCATGCCGGTGCCGGTGGGGTCGCCCGTCTGCGCCATGAAACCGGGAATCACCCGGTGGAAGATGATGCCGTCATAGAACTTCTCGCGCGCCAGCTTCTTGATGCGCGCCACGTGCTTCGGCGCGATGCGCGGCAGCAGCTTGATGACCACGCGGCAATTGTTCTTGAGATCCAGATAGATGGTGTTTTGCGGATCCAGCCCCAGTTGTTTCGCCTCGCCTGCCGCCTGGGCGCCCGCCAGCGGCCACAGCAGCGCCAGCGCGCCCGCCGCCATGAGCCAGTCACGACGTTTCATGTCCCTTGCCCCTCGTTGGTTGTTCGCGGTTCGTGGGTTGTCGAAAAGAAATCCGGCTATTTCGTGTCCTTTTCCCGCCGCTCATGCAACCGTGTAATGGCGCGGCGCACGGCTTCGGCCGCCTCCATGGGCACGAACTGGCCGATGTCGCCGCCCATTTCGGCGATCTGGCGGATGAGCGTGGAGGAGATCATGCGCGCCGACGGGCTGGCGGCGAGAAAGATGGTTTCGAGGTCCGGCTCCAGGGTGGCGTTGGTCTGGGCCATGCGCACTTCCGAATCGAAGTCCGAGCCATCGCGCAGACCGCGGATGATGACGGACGCTCCGGCCCGTTTCGCCGCTTCCACCGTCAGCACGGAATACTTGGCCAGCTTTATCTCGCAACTTGCATGCTCGCGGATG
>JALVFB010000175.1 GCA_027030295.1 Hyphomicrobiales bacterium | reverse complement strand
CGTTCTCGTTGTAGACGGTCTGATAATCGCCCTGGTTGGCGGAAGCGGAGGAATTGTCCGCGTCCACCGTGATGGCCGGCGGCGTGTTGGCCTCGCGGTAGTCCACCTCGTTGTCGCCCGGCGAGTGATCGAGCAGGTCGCTCGTCGGCGTGTTCACGTCGCCATCCGGGTCGGCGTAGGAGGCGCCCACCGCATCGTCGATGCCGTCGCCGTCGGCATCCGTGCCGGACAGAGCGAGGCCGGATTCCTCCGCGTCGGTGAAGGTATCGTCATCGGCATTGGCGTCGAGGTAGTCCGGCGTGCCGTCGCCGTCGGTATCCACCGGCCGATAGAGGCCGTCATCGTTGACGCCATCATTGTAGGCGTTGTTGACGTGCGTGGACGAGGCATAGCCGGCCGTGGGCCGCGCCTCCACGGCGTCGGGGATGCCGTCGTTGTCGGAATCCAGGTCGAGGATGTCCGCCACGCCATCGACGTCGGTGTCACGGGGCGTGGCGCCGCCGTTCGCCGCGCTGGGCACGCCGTTGGCGTCCACGCCACCATCGAGGCGACCGTCGTTGTCGGCGTCAAGGGCGGCGTCCTGTCCGCTCTCGATGAGGTCGGAGACGCCATCGTTGTCCGAATCCAGGTCGATGCGATCCGGCAGGCCGTCGCCGTCGGTATCGCGGTTGCACGTCATCAGGAAGGCGAACATGAATGCCTGCCGCCCGCCGCCCGCCGGCTGATCATAGATGTTCCATTGTATTTCCGATGCGCCGCGCGAGAGCAGGAGGGGCACGGAGGTTTCGGTGTTGTTGATCTCGATGGTTTGCGTGCCCACGCCGGAAATGCGATAGCCGCCGTCGCCCAGCACTTCGTAGACCTGCCAGCTCTGGCCATTGGTGGTGACTTCGTGACGCTCGCCACTGTCGGTGGTTTCGCTATCGGAGATGATGACATCCGGGATGAAGGGATCGCCGTCGGCGTCCACGCCAGTGATCCGGAACGTCACCCGCGGGTTCAGGCCGGCCCGCGTTGCATACATGGCCTCGCGATTGCCGGGCGTGTTGTAGCCCTGGTGCAGCTGCGCGCCGCTCCAGGTGTTCATGTCGTGCGGGGCGTAATACGCGGCGTCCGCGTTCGCCGCCGTCACCGTCAGCGTGATGCGCGAGCCATCGGGGAACGTGATGGTCTGGCTGTCGCCGACCTGGAAGCCGTCGTCGAAATCGCCACCCCAGTTGACCCAGTAGATCTCGTAGTCGTGCGTGCCCGTGCCGCCTGCGGAATTGCCCAGCCTGTCGCATTCGTCGACATCGAGGATGCCGTCGTTGTCGTCGTCCTCGTCCAGGAGGTTGACGATGCCGTCGCCGTCGCTGTCGGGCACCGGTTCGCGGTAGGATACCTCCGGCGTGGACGCGTCGTCGTCGCGCAAATCGTCGGCCGGAGAGTTGATGTCGCCGTCCGGGTCGGAGGGCGAGGCGTTCACCGCGTCATCGATGCCATCCCCGTCGGCATCCGTGCCGGCCAGCGTCAGGCCGGATTCGTCAACGTCGCCGGTGCCGTCATCATCGGAATCCTTGTCCAGGTAGTCCGGCATGCCGTCGCCATCGGTATCCACCGGCCGCACCAGGGTGGAACCGTCCGGCGCCGCGTAACCGATGGTCGGCCGCGCCTCCACCGCGTCGGGAATGCCGTCGCCGTCGGCATCCAGATCGCGCGAGTTGGCCACGCCATCGCCATCGCTATCGATCAGTTGCACGCCGCCGACGCCGGCGTCCTCCGGCACGCCGTCATTGTTAACGTCGCCATCATGCCGCCCGTCGCCATCCGCGTCGAAAGTGGGCGACTGACCGCTTTCCACCAGGTCGGAGATGCCATCGTTGTCGGAGTCGACATCCAGGTGGTCGGGAATGCCGTCACCATCGGTGTCCCTGCAACCCAGCCCCTGCGAGGCCGGCTCGATGCGGATGCCGTCGATGGCCATGTAGGAATACTGGTTGCCGCTCTGGCCGTGCTTGAACTCCAGGTTCTGCGTGGTGCTGGTGGCGGTGAAGGTGAGCACCACCCGCTCCCACACCTGGTTGCCCTCGCCGAGATAGGCGATGTCCGGCGAGGAAAGGGTCTGATTGCCGAAGATGACGTCCCAGTGCGCCATGTCGCCTATGGGCGTCTTGCCATCCACGCCGGCATTGGCCTGATAGAAGATGACGCGATAGTCCTCGCCGGGCACGAGGCCGGCGATGGTGGTGCCGAAGCTCTCGAACCGCCAGTGCCCGGCCGCGGCGAACACGCCGCCATCGGGCGAGGCCGGCATGCCGTCGGCCAGGCCGCCCCACACGCCGCTGCCCGTCGTCGGCATGGGCGAAATCCAGCTGTCCGCCGTGCCGGAGATGTTGCGCCAGCCGCCGCCGGTCACGTTGCTGTTGAAGGCGTCGTCCGACGCCACGTTGGCCAGCGACTCGAAGGAACCATCCACATTCGTGGGCAGCTGATTGGCGTTGCAGCCCTCCTCGTCGTCCGTGATGCCGTCGTTGTCGTCGTCCAGATCGTCGATGTCCGGCACGCCGTCGCCATCGGCGTCCGGCGACACCACCGGTCCGACGGTCAGCGTCGCGGTGTCCACGCCGCCGTTGCCATCGGAAATGTCGTAGTGGATGGGCGCCACGTCGCCGGTGAATCCGGTCGTCGGCGTGAAGGTGAAGGCGCCGTTGGCGTCCACCACGATCACGCCCGCCTGCACGTTCGGATCGTTGGCGCTGGGCACGTTGATCACCTGCCCCACCGGCTGGGTGGTGGTGGAATTGCCGATGCGGATGCCGGTCACGGTCAGCGTGTCGCCATCGGCGTCGGAATCGTTGGTCAGCACGTTGCCGCTGACCGCCTGATTGATGTTCACCGGCACCGGCCCGTCATCCACCGCCACCGGAATGTCGTTGACGGGAATGATGTTGATGGAGGTGGT
>JALVFB010000174.1 GCA_027030295.1 Hyphomicrobiales bacterium | reverse complement strand
TCACGTCCTTGCGCGCCTCCACCACCTCGTCGAGATAGCACACGCCGCCATGCCGCACCGCGCGGGTGAGCGGCCCGTCCACCCATACCGTCTCGCCGCCCTTCAGCAGGTAGCGGCCCGTGAGGTCGGCGGCGGTGAGGTCGTCGTGGCAGGCCACGGTATGCAATGGCAGGCCCATTTTCGCCGCCATGTGCGCCACGAAGCGCGTCTTGCCGCAGCCGGTGGGCCCCTTCAACAACAACGGCAACTTCAACTCGAACGCCCGTTCGAACAGCACGCATTCATTGCCCACCGGATGATACCAGGGAATCTCCCGTGTCCTCGCCTCTTCCAGCGACTGCTGCATAACCGACTCTCCCACTCAACATTTTCTTTTCGCAACCTGCCGATTCGCGTGCGAATCGTCCTTGACCGAAGTCATGCCAGGCTGCGCAAGGGTTGACCGGTGAAACCGCCCCGCGCTCCCCCCAAAAAACAAGGGCTTGGGTGGGGGCACGGGGCGGTGGGCGGTTCTTCATGCAAACCGGTATCAGGAAGCTTGTCCGTCTCTTGAAAAAGAAACCGGCCCGCTCCGGTGGGGAGCGGGCCGGTCAGAGTGTGTCATGTCATGAGCGAGAAGGTTTGCGGCCTGCTCACTCCGCGGGTTGCTTCGCCGCGGGCGCGATGACCTCCTTCTCCCTCGGCACGAAGATGGAGTAGAGATAGAGCGCCACGCCGATGACCAGGATGACGCCGGCCAGCTCACGCAGGATGTAGAACAGGTGAAGCTGACTGTCCGTGACGTCACCTTGCACCTCCATGAAGCTCATGGGCTCCTTGAGCACCCGTTGCAGATGGACCTGCACCGCGCCGGCGAAGGTCAGCGCGAAGGTCATGAACGTGATGCCGCCGGCCATCAGCCAGAACGAGAGCATGTTCAGCACCTGGTTATACGGCTCGCGGCCACGCAGATAGGGCATGGCGTAGGTGATGAACGCCAGGTTCAGCGAGACGTAGGCGCCGAAGAAGGCGAGATGCCCGTGCGACATGGTCACCTGCGTGCCGTGCGTGTAGTAGTTGATGGGCGCCAGCGTGTGCAGGAAGCCCCAGATGCCGGCGCCGAAGAAGGCCAGCACCGCGCAGCCCAGCGCCCACAGGATGGCCGCCTTGTTCGGGTGTTCGCGCTGGCCCTTCCACACCATGGTGAACACGAACAGCACCATGGCGAAGAACGGGATCACCTCCATGGCCGAGAAGATGGAGCCGATCCACTGCCAGTAGGCCGGCGTGCCGATCCAGTAATAATGATGGCCGGTGCCGAGAATGCCGGTGAACAGGGACAGGGCGGCGAGGCCATAGATCCACTTCTCCACCATCTCGCGGTCGACGCCCGTGAGCTTCAGCATCAGGTAGGCCAGCACGGCGGCCATGATCAGCTCCCAGACGCCTTCCACCCACAGGTGCACGACCCACCACCAGAACATCTTGTCCAGCGCCAGGTTGGAGGGGTTGTAAAGGGAGAACAGGAAGAACACCGCCAGCCCCCACAGGCCCAGCAGCAGCACGTTGGCGATCGCCGTCTTGCGGCCCTTCAGCACCGTCATGGTGACGTTGTAGAGGAAGATGAGCGCCGCCACCACGATGCCGAGCTTCACCCACAATGGCTGCTCCAGGAATTCGCGCCCCTGCTTGCCGAACAGCCAGTTGCCATGGGCGAAGTCGAACACGTAGGTGAGCACCGCCCCCAGCGTGCCGACGACGAGAATGACCAGTTGCAGCCATGCCAGCATCGGACTTTCGATTTCGCGCTCGGCCTCGTCCGGGATCATGAAATAGGCGATGCCGAAGAAGCCGGTCACCAGCCACACGATGAGCGCGTTGGTGTGCAGCATGCGCAGGATGTTGAAGGGCAGCACTTCCGCCAGCGTGTTCGGCGCGAGATAAACGTAGCCGATGAGCAGGCCCACGGTGACCTGAATGACGAACAGCGCCATGGCCACCGCGAAGTAGGCCATCGCTATTTTCTGCGATTGATATTTCAACATGTCGCGTCCCTCCCCCTCAGCCGGCCAGGTTGGGTGGCCAGTTCTGGGTCTTGATCTTGCTGGTCCACTCGAAGAAGTCCACAAGATCGTTCAGTTGCTGGTCCGTCAGGTCGAAGTGCGGCATCTGACGGCGCCCTTCCGTGCCGGAGGGCATGGACTTGATCCAGTTGATGATGGCCTCGCGGGCCGCTTTTGGATCATTGTCGTTGTTGGCCAGATAACGCTTCCAGACGTTGCCCAGCTCCGGCGCGTAGTAGGCGCCCTCGCCAAGCAGCGTGTGGCAATCAATGCAGGAATTCTCTTCCCACACCAGCTTGCCGCGGATGACGGAATCCTTCAGCGGCGGCGTCGAGGTGTTCACGATGTAGCTGTAGCTTTGCGCCACCAGCCCCACGAACACCACGAAGAAGAAGATGGTGCCGCCGAAGAAGATGTTTCGGGCTGCCGATTTCGTTTGCATGGCCAGTCCTCTCCTCTTCTCCGGTAAAAACGTTCCGGTTGTCTCCACCCACGCGGAAAGATTACGAAGCGGAAAGGTGCGCATGCCTTGATGCAGGTCAAAAGACCGACGAAGAGGGTCGGAAAACCCGTGTTTCGAGAATGATGGCGCGACGGCCGGAGGCCCGGCCGGGGGCGGCATTCTCCTTTCGTCATGCCCGGCCTTCGTGCCGGGCAAGCATTGACCGGCGTCGGGATAGGGGAGGAATGGAGGCCTCGCCCGGAATCGAACGCTCCTCCTCCGTCATGCCCGGGCTTGACCCGGGTATCCATGTCGTTGGTCGATCGGAGAGATGGAGAGGAATGGAGGCCTCGCCCGGAATCGAACGCTCCTCCTCCGTCATGCCCGGCCCCTGTGCCGGGCATCCATTGCTGTTGCGGGGAAGATGGAAGTGGTGAGGAATGGAGGCCTCGCCCGGAA
>JALVFB010000173.1 GCA_027030295.1 Hyphomicrobiales bacterium | reverse complement strand
CATGGTCTGAGATGCCGGCTTGCGCCCATTACTGTCCAAAGAAACTCCAACCGCCAACAAAACTCGTCATTCCCACGCAAGCGGGAATCCAGTAACCAACTGATTCAGCGATGGATCCCCGCTTTCGCGGGGATGACGAGAGGAGGCCGCTTCCATACAAGCCCCTTTATCTTTCCCGTCAGGCAACCTCTTGCAATTTCAGTTCTTTTCCCTTTCATCGTGATCTTTCTTGGACACCAGTGGGCTTGCGCCGGCATGACGGAGAAATTTTCCAACTGTGTCGCGTAGCGTGCCGGAACCGTTCAATCGCGCGAGAACTTCTTGTATTTGATGCGCTTCGGCACGATGGCGTCTTCTCCCAGCCGGCGCTTCTTGTCTTCTTCGTAAGCCTGGAAGTTGCCCTCGAACCATTCCACGTGGGAATCGCCCTCGAAGGCCAGAATGTGGGTGGCCAACCGGTCGAGGAACATGCGGTCGTGCGAGATGACCAGCACGCAACCGGCGAACTCTTCCAGCGCATCCTCCAGCGCCGAGAGCGTCTCGGTGTCGAGATCGTTCGTCGGCTCGTCCAGCAGCAGCACGTTGCCGCCGGATTTCAGCATTTTCGCCAGATGCACGCGGTTGCGCTGGCCGCCGGAGAGCTGGCCCACAAGCTTCTGCTGATCGGCGCCCCTGAAGCCGAAGGCGGAGACATAGGCGCGCGAGTTCACTTCGCGGTTGCCCAAGCGAATCACGTCGTCGCCGCCGGAAATTTCCTCCCACACCGTCTTGTCCGGATCGAGCGCGTCGCGGCTCTGATCGACATAGGCCAGCCGCACCGTTTCGCCGATGCGGATGTCGCCGCCGTCGGGCTGTTCCTGCCCGGTGATCATGCGGAAGAGCGTCGTCTTGCCGGCGCCGTTGGGGCCGATGATGCCGACGATGGCGCCGGGCGGCACGCGGAAGCTCAGATCGTCGATGAGCAGCTTGTCGTCATAGCCCTTCTTCAGGTTTTCCACCTCGATGACGAGATCGCCCAGACGCGGCCCGGGCGGGATGACGATCTGGTTGTGCGCCTGCTTCAGACGTTCCTCGTTGGCACGCAAAAGCTCCTGATAGGCCTTGATGCGCGCCTTCGACTTGGCCTGCCGCGCCCTGGGGCTGGCGGCGATCCATTCGCGCTCGCGCGCCAGGATCCTCGCCCGCGCCTTCGCCTCGCGCTCCTCCTGCTCCAGGCGTTTGGCCTTCTTCTCCAGATAGACGGAATAATTGCCCTCATAGGGAATGCCGCGTCCGCGATCCAGTTCCAGTATCCAGCCCGTCACGTTGTCGAGGAAATAGCGGTCGTGGGTGACGATGAGGATGGCGCCGGGATATTCGCGCAAATGATGCTCCAGCCAGGCGGTGGTTTCGGCGTCCAGATGGTTGGTCGGCTCGTCCAGCAGCAGCAGGTCGGGCTTGCTCAACAGCAGCCGGCACAGGGCGACGCGCCGGCGCTCGCCGCCTGAGAGATGATCCACCACCGCATCGCCCGGCGGACAGCGCAGCGCCTCCATCGCCTGCTCCACCTGCGCGTCCAGATCCCACAAATTCTGCGCGTCGATCCGGTCTTGCAGCTGCGCGGCCTCCTCCGCCGTTTCGTCGGAGTAGTTCATCATCAGCTCGTTGTAGCGCTCGAGCACGGCGCGCTTGTCCGCCACGCCCTCGTTCACCACCTCCCACACGGTCTTGCCGGCGGCCAGCTCCGGTTCCTGCGGCAGGTAGCCCACCGTGGCGCCCTCGGCCAGCCACGCCTCGCCGGAAAACTCCTTGTCGATGCCGGCCATTATGCGCAACAGCGTGGACTTGCCGGCGCCGTTCGGCCCCAGAACGCCGATCTTGGCGTCCGGGTAGAAGGAGAGATGAATGTCGTCCAGGATCTTCCTGCCGTTGATGACCTTGGTCAGGCCCTGCATGTGATAGATGAACTGCCGCGCCATGGTTCGCCCCTTCACATTGCCATTGTCGCCCCGTTCAAAACACAAGCGCCGCTTTGCCGCAATAGGCGGGTGATTTTCTTCGCGCATCCCCTTCCGATGCGCCGAAGCATGTCCCATCTACAGGAAGAGAGGCGACGGAGCGACGGCCCCAACGCGGGAGTGACGATCATGAAACGGCGGGCGCTTCTGACGCTGCTGGCGGCGGGTGCGGCATGCGTCGCGGCCGGGATGACGCCGGCGCGAGCCTGGGATGGCGAATGGTTCCGCGTGTGCCGGCTGAATCCTTATGGCGACAACTATCTTTCGCTCAGAACGTGCCCTTCCACCCGTTGCCGCGAGATATTCCGCATGGGGCCGGGCACGCGGCTGGCGGCGCTGGGGCCGGATGACGTGCGCGGCTGGCGCAAGGTGGAGATTGAGCCGGGGCAACCCGGCGCGGGCCTGCGTGGCTGGGCCTATGGCCGCTATCTGTGTGATCGGTAGGTGAGGCGGCCTACGAAGCGCCCAGCCAGCGCCTGAACAGGGCGGCGTGGGCCGCATCCAGCAGATCGGGATCGGCGGGTGCGCGTTCCGGCGCGGGAATGCGCGCCGCCGGCACCGGCGGGCGGCCCAGTCGCTTCTGGTTGAAATATTCGTTCAGGGTGAGCGCCACGGAGACGGACAGGTTGAAGCTTTCCGCCAGCCCCAGCATGGGCAGCCACACGAGATGATCCGCCGCCGCCGCCATTTCCTCGGAGATGCCGCGGTGTTCGTTGCCGAAGACGAAGGCGGGCCGTTCGATGGCGGCGAGGTTCAGCGATGGCAAGGGCGTGCCTGCCGGATCCACCTTCGTGGCGATGAGGGTGTGGCCCCGTTCCTTCAGCGCACGGATGGCCGCCTGCGTGCCGTGATGCAGGTGGAAGTCCAGCCACTTGTTGGTGTGGCCGGAGGTCTTCTTGCCCTCGCGCTTCGGATTGAACGGCTTTTCCCGCTCGAAGACGATGTGCACGTTCTGGATGCCGAAGG
>JALVFB010000172.1 GCA_027030295.1 Hyphomicrobiales bacterium | reverse complement strand
GAAGAGCTTTTCCGGTGGCGGGCGCAGGGCGCGCACCACGTCCGTCATGCCGCTGTGGCGCTCCATCTCCAGCAACCGCCCGGTTTCCGCCGGCGTGTGGGTGACCACCCGCAGCAGCTTCCTGTGATCCCACACGTCTTCCGGCAATGGCGCGACGTTGAAGTCGCCGGCCACGATCACCGGCTCGTTGCGCGCCGCCTCCGCCGCCAGCCAGCCACGCATTTCGTCCAGAAAGGCCAGCTTGTGGGCGAATTTCGGGTTCTCCGCCGGGTCGGGCACATCGCCACCCGCCGGCACATAGAGCGAGTGGATGCGCAGCCCCTTGATGCGCGCCATGACGTGGCGGGCGTCGTATTGGCCGCAGAAATGGCGGCGCGCCTCTTCCTCGATGGGGTGGCGGGAGAGGATGGCCACGCCATGATGCGCCTTCTGCCCCGCCACCGCCATGTGGTCATAGCCCACGGCGCGGAAGGTGGCGGCGGGGAAACAATCGCTGGCGCAGCGGATTTCCTGCAGGCACAATACGTCCGGCCGCCACGCCTCGAGGAAAGCGGCCACCTGCTCCTTGCGCAGGCGCACGGAATTGATGTTCCAGGTGGCGACGACGAAAGACATGTGATTCACCCGTTCCCGGCCGATGATGGCCGGGCCATATCAGGAAAGGCCGCATGAAGCACGTGGAAATATTCACCGACGGCGCCTGCTCCGGCAATCCGGGGCCGGGCGGCTGGGGAGCCATTCTGCGCTACAAGGGCGTGGAAAAGGAGCTTTCCGGCGCCGAGCCGGAGACCACCAACAACCGCATGGAGCTGATGGCGGCCATCGCCGCGCTGGAGGCGCTGAAGGAGCCGGTGGAGGTGGATCTCCATACCGACTCCGAATACCTGAAGAAGGGCATCACCGAATGGCTGCCGCAATGGAAGGCGCGCGGCTGGAAGACGGCGGCGAAAAAGCCGGTGAAGAACGCCGATTTGTGGCAGCGGCTGGAGGCGGCCATGGCCCCGCACCGGGTGCGCTGGCACTGGGTGAAGGGCCACGCCGGGCACGCGGAGAACGAGCGCGCCGATGCGCTGGCGCGCGAGGCCATCCGGCGGTTGCGCGCGGCGAACGACACGGCGCCGGGTGGCGGCCAATAGCTATAGGACGTTTTCCAGTGGGCGCGAGGCCCGCCGCATCATTCCGGCACCTCGGTGATGTCCGGCGTCTGCCACAGCAGGTGCTGGCCGCCGTCGAGCACGATCATCTGACCCGTAAGCGCCGGAGAAGCGAGAATGAAGCGCAGAGCGTGGGCGATTTCCTCCGGGCTGGTGCCGCAGCCAAGCAGGGTGAGCGCGCATTGCTTCACGAAATCCTCCTCGCGCATGCGCTTGCTGGGCAGGGTCGGGCCGGGGCCGATGGCGTTCACCCGGATGTCGTGGCGCGCCAGGGCCTGCGCCAGGGTGCGGGTGGCCGTCCACAGGCCGGCCTTGCTGATGGTGTAGGAAAAGAACAGCGGATTGAGCTTCAGCACCCGCTGGTCGATGATGTTGACGACATTGCCCGGCGCGCCTTCGGGCTTGGCGCGGGCGAATTCCTGCGCCAGAAACACCGGCGCGCGCAGGTTAACCGCCAGATGCGCCTCCCATTCCTCCACCGTCATGTCGAGAAGTTCGTCACGTTCGAAGCGCGAGGCGTTGTTGACCAGCACCGTCGGTGGCCCCAGCGCCTCCACCACCGCGGCCATGATGCGCGCCGGCGCGCCGGGCGTGGCCAGATCCGCCCGCACCAGCGCCGCGCGGCGGCCCATGGCGCGGATGCGTTCGGCCACCTCCTCCGCTTCCGCCTTCGAGCCACCATAGTGCACGGCCACGTCATACCCGTCTTCGGCCAGCGCCAGGGCGAGCGTGCGCCCCACCCGTTTCGCCGCGCCGGTCACCAGCGCAATGCCGCTCATTCTCCTGCTCCCGTTTGATCGACCGCTGGCGCAGGCATTTCATGAAAGGCGCGTGCGTGCAACCTTGCATCCGCGCCCCGGAAAGGCGAGAACAGGCGCAAAGGTGGAAAAACCATGGGTATGGCACGGGATGAAGCCCTGTTCCTGCGCCGGATGCGCGCGGCGCTGGCCGCCACGCCGCCGGCGCTGCGGCAGGGGCGGCCGGCGGCGGTGCTGATGCCGTTGCTGATGGTGGAAGGGGGCTTGCATTTCCTGTTCACCGTGCGGCCGCTGAGCATGCCGACGCACGCGGGCGACATCTGCTTTCCCGGCGGCAGTCTGCGCACCGGCGAGGACGCCCGCGCCGCCGCCCTGCGCGAGGCGCGCGAAGAGGTGGGGCTGGCGCCGGAACAGGTCACGCCGCTGGGCTTTCTGCCGCCGCGGCGCACCGGCAGCGGGCATGTCATCGCGCCGCTGCTGGGGCTGGTGGCGGCGGGCGCGTCGCTTTCGCCCTGTCCGCGCGAGGTGGCGGAGATGTTCACCGCGCCGCTGGCCCATTTTCTCGACGCGGCCAATTACGCGCGGGAGGAAATGACGGTGCGCGGGCAACGGCGCGCCTACTGGGTGGTGCGCTGGCGGGACCGGCGCATCTGGGGGGCGACGGCGGGGATGCTGAAACGCTTGCAGGAGCTGGCGCGGGACGATGGGGGCTGAATTGACGGCGGAAGAACGGGCGCGGCTGGCCGCGGTGCTGGACGACGCCGCGGCGCGCGCGGTGTTCGCCGCGCTGGGCGAGGATGAGGCGCGCATCGTCGGCGGCGCGGTGCGCAACGCCATTCTCGGCGAGCCGGTGGCGGACATCGACTTCGCCACCACGCACGCGCCGGAAGAGGCCATGCGGCGGCTGGCGGCGGCGGGCTTTTCCGTGCATCCGGTGGGGATCGATCACGGCTCCATCATCGCCGCGAAGGATGGCCGCGCCTTCGAGGTCACGACGCTGCGCCGCGACGTGAAGACCGACGGGCGACATGCGGAGGTCGCCTTCACAGAC
>JALVFB010000171.1 GCA_027030295.1 Hyphomicrobiales bacterium | reverse complement strand
TTGGGTTCCGGCTCCGGCTTGGCTTCCGGTTCGGGCTTCGGCTCCGGCTCGACCTCCGGTTCCGGCTCTGGCTCCGGGTCTATTTCCTCTTCCTGTTCCGGCGTCAGCGCCCGGGCGGCCTCGGCCATTTTCACCAGCGGCGGCGGCGTGAAAGCCTGGGCCGGGTCGGGCTCGCCCTCGATGTCGCCTTGAATTCTCTCCTCGATGACCGGCGTGACTTGCAGGTTCATGCTGATGGAAGCCACGTCGCTTTCAATCGCGCCCACCTGCCGGCTGTCGTTGAGCAGCAGGAAGGTGCCACCGTGCGCCGCCAGCGCAAGGAGGAAGATCGTCCCCTCGCGCAGCATCGTCAGCATCCGGTCTAACCATTCGATCCTGATCATTTTCCACGCACCGCCACCAGTTGCACATGGATGATTCCGGCATCCGCCATTTTTTTCAGCAACGGCAGCACCATCTTCACGCGCGCCGCCCTGTCCGCCTTCACCCGCACCTCGACGGGCTCGTCGCCGATTTTCCCGCCGAGGACGGCGACGATTTCGTCCATGCCCATCTTCCTGTCTCCGAGCGCCATCGTTCCATCGCGGGCGATGAGCACCACCGGGCCTTCGTCCGGCAGGTCGGCGCCGGACGCGGAGGCCTCCGGCGGCTCGATGTCCAGCAGCTCGGCGGCGTGAAAGGTGCCGGCGATCATGAAGAAGGTGAGCAGCAGGAAGACGATGTTGATCATCGGGATCAGCCTGTCGTTCCGGTCCGGCCGCCGTTCGCTGGCGAAAAAATCACCGTTCGCAAGGGGATCGCTCATGGCCTTCCTCCCGAGGGTTCCGTCGTCCGGGGAGTGGTCATGAAGGGAGGCGGCGTCCGTGTCGGGGCCGGTTCCGGGCCGTCGGAGGGGAGCTCCGCCGCCGGACGTTCTCCGGCGGTTCCCGGCGCGACGATGCGCACGGCGAAGCCCGGCACGTTGCGCAGGGCGCCGAGCGCGTCGATGAGCAGCTGCACGGACACGTTTTCCCGCGGCTCGACCAGCAGCAGCGGCCTTTCTTGCGTTCCGGCGTCCTTCCCCGGCCCGTGGCGGGCCAGTGCGGCGGCGAAGGTTGTCACGTCGCCGATCCTCTCGCCGTTCAGCAGGAAGTCGCCGTTTTCGTGAATGACCAGGTGAAGGATTTCGCGCCGGGGTTTCCGCTCTTGTGCGGAAGGAGGCGTCGCCACCCGCCCGGGGCTCTTGCGCACGGAGACATCGACGGGGGTGAAGCGGTCGAATTGCGTCACCACCATGAAGAAGATCAGCAGGATGAAGGTGAAGTCGATCAGCGGCGCCATGGACAGCGCCGAGCGCCGCCGCTTTCCCTCCAGGACGAAGCCCGCCGGCCGCGATGTGCGCGCGCCGCTCCTCATGCCTCGGCTCCTTCCGCCGCAGGCCGGCCCTTCGCCTCGCCATAGACGCGCGCCAGGAAGCGCGCCACCGACACCGAGGCATACTGGCGCAGCCGGTCCAGCTTGTTTTCCGCCATGTTGAAGGTCACGATGGCCGGAATCGCCACCACCAGCCCCAGGGCGGTGGTCAGCAGCGCTTCCCAGATGCCGCCGGCCAACACCGCCGGATCGGCCTTCGCGCCGGCCATCTGCAATGCCTGGAAGGCCGAAATCATGCCCAGGATCGTGCCCAGAAGCCCCAGCAGAGGCGCGACAAGGCCGATCAGTTCCAGCAGGCGGTCGTTGCGTGACAGGCGCATCAATTCGCGGCTGGCCACGGCGCGGATTTCCGCCTCCACGGCCTCCCGGCCCTCGCCGGCCAGGATGCGTTGCGCGCCGGCGCGCAACATGCGCGCCACGGGATGGCGCGACTGCCCGAGCTTTTCCAGAGCCGCCTCCAGCCCCCGTTCGTCCAGCGCCTTCAGGGCCTCTTCCACCTGGCGGGTGGCGTTCAGCCGGGCGAAGAGGAAGATGACGATCTTGCCGATGATCAGCGTCAGCGAGAGCACCGACATGGCGACGAGAATGGCGCCGACGGGACCGATGTAATTGTAGACCTTGATCAGGAACGCGGTGTCGAACATCGTGGTTTTCCCCGTCATGAGAGCATGAGACGCAGGCCGAAAAGCGCCAGGATGAAACCGCTCAACTTTTGCAGAAACGGCGCGAAGCGCGGAATTTCGGCGCGAATGCGCGCCGCCAGCCAGCCCGAGGCGCCGCCGAGGTAGTAAAGCGGCGAAGTGGCCGTCCCCAGCCCGAAGAACAGCCCCAGCAGGGCGCCTTCCGTCACCGACTGGCGGGTGGCGGCCAGCATCAGGATGGCGGTCAGCGGCAGGCAGGGCATGAGTGATGTGGCCATGCCCAGCCCGGCCATGTGCAGCACGCCGCCGCTTGCGCCGAGGCGCCTCGCTCCGGGACGCGCGCAGGTCTTGCGCCGCCCGAAGGCCACCGCCACGGCGATGACGATGACGATTCCTCCCGCCAGGGGCATGAATGCGCCCTCATCCAGGCGTTTCAGCAGGGCCTCGCCCGTCATGCCGGCGGCGGCGCCCAGCGCGGCGTAGGTGAATACCCGCGC
>JALVFB010000170.1 GCA_027030295.1 Hyphomicrobiales bacterium | reverse complement strand
ATCGTCATGGTGGAGCAGAACGCGCGCAAGGGCCTGGAGTTCGCCGACATCGGCTATGTGCTGGTGTCCGGTCAGCTGGTGAAGGCGGCCAGCGGCGATGAGTTGCTCGACGACCCGGACGTGGGCCGGCTGTTCCTGGGCGGTTGAGTCGTTTGGGAACGTCCGGGAAGATATTTGTTTGTCTGAGAGAAGCGCCAATGGCGATTTTTCGCCATTGGCGCTTCTGGGCCATTCTTTTCGCAACTCCTTGAATGTCAAGGGCGGCCCGAAGGGCCGCCGCTAGGCGGTTCCACCCTTGACATTCAAGGAGTTGCGAAACAGCAGATCGGTTGTCTGTATTGATGCCGATCGCCTTTGATGTATCTCACGACAAAAATCTGATAGACACAAATACATGCGAAGCGACTTCTGGGCCATTCTGCTTGCCGGTGAGGTGGCGCCGACGGAACGGTTGCGCGCGCAGACGCGGGGCGCGCGGGTGATCGCCGCCGACGCCGGCATGCGCCACGCCGAAGCGCTGGAACTGACGCCGGAATGCTGGATCGGCGACTTCGATTCCGCGCCCGGCTCCCTGCGCGCGCGATACGGACATGTGCAATGCATTTCCCATCCGGCGGACAAGGACATGACCGACGGCGCGCTGGCCATCGAACACGCGCTGAAGCGGGGCGCGCGTTCGCTGTTGCTGATCGGCGCGCTGGGCGGGCGCAGCGACCATGCCCTGATGCACCTGATGCAGTTGACCGACCTCGCCAGCCGCGGCGTCGCGGCGCTGGCCAGCTCCGGGCGGGAAGAGGCGCACCCGCTGGTGCCCGGCCGCCATGTCATCGACCTGCCCGCCGGCGCCACCTTTTCCCTCATCGGGCTGGAAGATTTGCGCGACGTGTCCCTGAAAGGGGCGCGCTGGCCGCTGCATGGCGAGGATTTGCCGTTCGGCCACAGCCGGCCGGTGTCTAACGTGGCCGAAGGGCCGCTGGAACTGGAGCTGGGCGCCGGGCGCGGCATATTGCTCGCCACCCTTGGCTGATTGCCCGATATAATCCGCTCCCGCTGGAACACCGAACAACAAGAAAGGAGTCCGACCATGGCGAAACTGGTGTTCATTTCCACCTTCGGCGCCGACGACGTGGAGCGCGCCTCCCTGCCCTTCGCGCTGGCCACCGCCTCGCTGGCCAGCGGGCACGAGGTGCACATGTATCTGCAGGGCCCGGCGGTGGAGTTGCTGAAGAAGGATATGGATCGCGCCGCGTTGCAGCACGAGCCTTTCCCATCGCTGGGCGAGCTGATCGACATTTTCCAGGAGGCCGAAGGCTTCCTCTATGGTTGCGCGCCATGCCTGCAGTCGCGCAACCTCAAGCAGGAAGACCTGCTGGATGGCGTGCGAATCGTCGGCGGCGCGGCGATGGTCGATCAATGCCTGAACGCCGACAAGGTGTTCACCTACGCCTGACCGGCGCCTTCAACGCACGGGAGCCGGGCGAGCCGTGCCGCTCGCCCGGCAGGATATTCATGGAGCGTTTTTCGGCACAGCATCTGGAGGAGCTTTTCGGCTGGATGCGCCCTCATGGGCCGCTGGCACTGGCGGTTTCCGGCGGCGGCGATTCCACCGCCCTGATGCACCTGTGCGCCCGCTGGCGCGAAACATCCGGCAAGCCGGTGCCGGCACTGCACGTGCTGAGCGTCGATCATGGCCTGCACGCGGAAAGCGCCGCGGTGGCGCGGCGGGTGTGCGCGCAGGCACGGGAACTGGGCCTGCCCTGCGCGGTGCTGCGCTGGGAGGGGGAGAAGCCGCACACCGGCATTGAAGAAGCCGCCCGCGCGGCGCGCCATGCGCTGCTGGCGGAGTGGTGCGCGGCGCACGATGCGGCGCTGGTCATGGCTCATACGCTGGACGATCAGGCCGAAACCCTGCTCATGCGCCTGGCCCGCGGCGCCGGGCTGGATGGGCTGACCGCCATGGCGCACGAAGCCATGGTGCCGGGATTCGCCCCTCCGGTCGCCTTGCTGCGCCCGCTATTGGGTGTTTCCCGGCAGACCCTACGCACATGGTTGCAGGAGCAAAACATTGACTGGCACGAGGATCCGGCCAACGCTGACAAGCGCTTCGAGCGGGTGCGCCTGCGCAACGCCTGGCCACAACTCGCCGCCCTTGGCCTGACGCCGGAGAAGCTGGCGCTGAGTGCGCGCCGGTTGCAACGCGCGAAGGCGGCCTGCGCGCATTACACAGGCGAGGCATGGGGCAGGCATGCCCGCTGGCACGACCTGGGCTGGCTGGAGCTGCCCATCGAAGCCTTGCGCAACTTGCCGGAGGAAATCGCCTTGCGCCTGCTGGCCTGCGCCGCCGCCAAGGCCCGCGGCCTGGCGCAAGCGGGGCGCGACATGGCCGGGCTGGAGCGCCTGCTGCGCTGGCTGCGCGAAACCGACGCCCCGCGCGCCCGCACCCTGGCCGGCGTGCATTTCGAGCGCCACGGCGAAACCCTGCTGGCGGGCCGCGAGCCGGGGCGCATCGGCCCACCAGTGGAGCTTTCGCCGCCGGCGACGGAAATCATCTGGGATGACCGCCTGCGCCTGCGTTTTTCGGCGTTGCACGCGCCCGTGCGCATCATGGCGCTGGCGCAGGCGTCGCAGGAAATCGCTCCAGCCGCGGATATGCCCACCCGCCCGCCACGGGCGCCCGCCTTCGCCTGGCGGGCGCAGCCGGCGGTGCTGGCGGATGACGCGCTCATCGCCCTGCCGCTGACCGGCTGGCAGGCCGCCGATGCGCCATTCGTCACCATGCGGGCCGCATGGCTGACGCCACAATCCTGTCAGGCGTCCGCCAACACCTCGCCGATGAAGGGCAGTTCGCGATAGGCGTGGGCCTTGTCCATGCCATAGCCGACGACGAACACGTCCGGGCAGACGAAACCGGCGAAATCGGCCTTCACTTCCGCCGCGCGCTTCACCTGCTTGTCCAGCAGCACGGCGGTCATGACGCGGCGCGCG
>JALVFB010000169.1 GCA_027030295.1 Hyphomicrobiales bacterium | reverse complement strand
AGTAGCGATAGACGCCCGGGCGTTCGGGCAGCCGCTTCACGGTTTCGGCGATCAGCGCCGCGCCTGTGAGCCGTTGTTCCTTCATGACGCATCAATTGGCGCACGAAAGGAGGGCATGCAAGGGGGTGGCACGCGCCTTGCCTCTTCATCCGCCGTGGCCCGAGGGTTGTGTCAGGTTGGAACATCTGTTTGTTTGTCTGGTAACCTGTTGCCGGCAGCATGAAAGGCAAGGCCGTGAGCGACGCGGAGCACAGGGCGGAAACGGGTGGTGACGATCCGGCGGCGGTGATGGCGGCGGAGCTGAAGCGGGCGCGCACCCTGCAGGGCGCCAGCCACGAGGCGCGGCTGGCGGCGCGCGATACCGCCGCCATGCGGCTGCTGGCGCTGAAACAGGAACTGGCGCCCTATGTGGAGGGGCTGCCGGAAGTGGAAAGATTCGTGGAGCTGTCGCTGATCAATGGCGAAACGCCGCGGCTGTGGCTGGACCTGATCTCGTGGGTGGAGATGGGGCCGGATCAGCAGCACTGGCGGATGATGCAGGACACCGCCGAGGGGCGCGAGGTGGTGTTCGAAACCGACCAGCTCGACGCCATGGTGGCTTTCCTGCGCAAGTTCATCGCCCTGCGCGCGGTGCAGCGGGAGCGGCTGTTGCGGGCGCCGGAGGCCAGCGCCAGACCGCTGCTGAAAACGGTTTCGGCCGGCGTCCAGCAGTCGCTGCTGTGGATGGCGTGGCTGGCGGGGCTGGCCACCGGGGCCTTCGCATTGCTGGCCTGGCTGTTCGCCAGCGGTCGGTTGTGAGCGCGCCGGCCGGGCATGCCGCGCACTGTTACAGTGTGCAACACAGATTTATTTCCCCCCTCAGGCCGGTGATGGTATCTCCTTGCCTGGAGCAGAATCAGTCCCTTGTTCGAGGGACGTGACAATAATGGGGAAACGGCATGACGCGGCAGGGCGAGGAAGGAAACACGGAGCTTCGTCCGACCCCCACGCACGTGGTGGGACAGGCGCGGCGGATGGGCGGTTTTTCCAGTCTGGCGGAAGGGCTGGACTTCGCGGCGCGGAGCGAGGCCGGCGTGAATTTCCATTCCTCGCGCGGCAGGCTGAGCGCGGTGCTGCCCTATGCCACGTTGCGCGAGCAGGCACTGGTGACGGCGGGCAGGTTGCGGGCCACCGGGCTGGAGCCGGGCAGCCGGGTGGCGCTGGTGGCGGAAACCGCGCCTTCCTTCATGATCGCCTTCTTCGCCTGCCAGTATGCCGGCATGCTGCCCTGCCCGGTGCCGCTGCCGATGCAGATCGGCGGGCGCGCTTCCTACATCACCCGGGTCGCCGGCATGCTGCGCGCGGCGCAGGCGCACATGCTGCTGGCGCCGGCGGTGCTGGCGGATACGCTGCGGGAAGCGGCCGATGCCGCCGGCGTGCCGCTGCTGGATCACGACACGCTGGCCTCGCTGCCGGAAACGGCCGGCGCCATCCGGCCGCTGGGCGCGACCGATCCGGCCTATATCCAGTATTCTTCCGGCTCCACTTCGGCGCCGAAGGGCATTCTCATTTCCCAGCGGGCCATCATGGCCAACACCACCGGCATTCTGCGCCACGGCATGCAGGCGCGCGAGGACGATCGCGGCTTTTCCTGGCTGCCGCTGTATCATGACATGGGGCTGGTGGGCTTCTTCCTGTCGCCGGTGATGGGGCAGGCGAGCGTGGACTACATGGCCACCGCCGATTTCGCCAAGCGCCCGACCCTGTGGCTGCAGCTGATGAGCCGGAACGGCTGCACCACCTGCTATGCGCCCAGCTTCGGCTACGAACTGGCGGCGCGGCGCATCAACGGCAAGGCGGCGGAGCTGGATCTGTCGCGCTGGCGCATCGCCGGCATCGGCGGCGACATGGTGCGCCCGGAGGTGCTGGACGCTTTCGCCCAGGCGCTGGCGCCGGCGGGCTTCGATCCGCGCGCCTTCCTGCCCAGCTATGGCATGGCGGAGATGTCGCTGGCCGTCAGCTTCGCGGCGCTGGACGCGCCCATGCGCACCGACGTTGTGGATCGGGAGGCGGCGCGCAACGAAGGCGTGGCGCGGCCGGCGACGCCCGATGAGGCTCATGCGCGCACGTTCGTTTCCTGTGGCCGGGTGCTGCCGGGACATGCGCTGAAGGTGGTGGATGACGAGGGCAACGAACTGCCCGAACGCCACATCGGTCATATCCTGGTGAAGGGGCCGTCCATGATGAGCGGTTATTTCGGCAATCCGGAAGCCACGGCGGCGGTCATGCGCGACGGCGGATTCCTGGATACCGGCGACCTCGGTTACATGGTGGACGGCGAAATCTACATCACCGGCCGCTCCAAGGACATGATTCTGCATCACGGGCGCAATATCTGGCCGCAGGACATCGAATGGGCGGTGGAGCGCCTGCCGGGCCTGCGCAGTGGCGATGCGGCGGCCTTCGGCGTGGAGCGGGAGGACGGCACCGAGCGCATCGTGGTGCTGGTGCAGTGCCGCAAGCGCGATCCGCTGGCCCAGGAAGAGCTGCGCCGCAGCGTGGCCAAGGTGGTGCACGAAGTGGCCGGCGCGGAGTGCGACGTGGTGCTGGTGGCGCCGCGCAGCCTGCCACTCACCTCATCGGGCAAGCTGGCCCGCAATCAGGCCCGGGAGATGTATCTGAAAGGCGAAATGCCGCCTTGCGAGGTGGCCACCCTGAAAGAGGCGGCGCCGGCGGCGTGAGGCCGTTGTTTTCCGGAACGGGACAAGCATCCTGGCGCGCCGGCCCGGCGCGCCATTTTTTCATGTGGTCGGGTCAGCCCCATGGACCGCGTGGCGGCGGGGAAGAGTCCACCTGCCGCCACGGTCCGCCGTCCTGGTCCCGCACGCCCATCTCGCGGGCCAGTTCCATCAGGGCGGCGATGCGGTTTTCCGTGTTCGGGTGGGTGGAAAACAGGTTGTCCATGCCCTCGCCGGTGAGCGGGTTGACGATGAAGAGATGCGCCGTTTCGGGGTGGGCCTCGGCGGAGGGGTTGGGG
>JALVFB010000168.1 GCA_027030295.1 Hyphomicrobiales bacterium | reverse complement strand
TAGAGCGCCAGCATGGCTTCTTCCTCCTCGCGCTCCTGCGGATCCTTCTTGCGCATGGCGATGACCTTGCGCATTACCCTGGTGTCGAAGCCCAGCGCCTTGGCCTCGGCATAGACCTCGCGGATATCCGCCGCGATGGCCTGCTTTTCCTCTTCCAGCCGCTCGATGCGCTCCACCAGCTGCCGCAACTGCTCGCGCGCAAACGTGGAATCCCCCTGCATGATTCGCGAATCTCCCGTTGTTCGCCGTTCCGGATTACGGGGAGTGGTTATGGGCGCGCCGCTTCCATGTCGTCAAGCGCCGCTTGCAGGGCTTCGGCGACGCGCCGCGCCCAGGCGCGTTGCCCGGCCGCATCCTCCACCAGATCCTGTCGGATTTCCACCAGAACATGCTCGATTCCCTTGCGCACCCCGTGCCGATCCAGCGTGTCGCCCGGCAGGCCGCCGCTGTAGGGCTCGTTGGCGCCGAAAACCAGATCGGGATCGCGCCGCCGCAGGGCGTCCAGCACCCGCAGCGGAAACCGCGCCATGTCCGGCGCCCCGGGGTCGAACAGGATGCCCCCGTGCCAGGGCCGCGGCACGCCACGCCACACCGGGGTGAAGGTGTGAATGGACACCAGCACCGGCGATCTGCCCGCCTGCCGCATCTCCTCGATGGCGCGCCCGATGGCCTCATCATAGGGCCGCCAGAAGCGGTTGATTCGTGCTTGCCGCGCCGCCGCATCCAGGTGCGCGTTGCCGGGCACGATGGCGCCATCGGCAATGGCCGGGATCAGGGTCGGGTCGTCCAGCCCCCGGTTCGGGTCGGCCAGCAGGCGCGAGAAATTGCTCATCACCAGCGGCGCGCCGGTCATTTCGTGCAAGGCCCGCGCCACGCCGGCGGCCCCGATGTCCCACGCGATGTGGCGTTCCAGCTCACCTGCCGGCAGTCCCAGACGGCCGAATTCCGCCGGGATGCGGTTGCTGGCATGATCGCACAGCAACAGCACGCCGTCCTCCCGTCGGCCCGGCGCCATCACCACGGCCCGCGAAGCGTTCATGTCATTCTCGCACCATAACATCGGCTGCATTCCGCGACACGATTGGCGATTTCCTTCCGTCTTGTGCACCGCGCCCCGGCCACATGCAACAGACTGTCACTTGTCACGAGGGCGCAGGCGGCGCTAGAAAACGCACACGTTCATGAAATCGGCCATTTTGTCAGCCATGGATGACCCGCGTGTTCGAACCGTTTTGGCAACAGAACAACAGGCAACGACCGATGAGAATCTTCTCTTCCCCATGGCCGGTTTCCACTCTGGCGCTGTTCGCCCTGCTGGCAACGACGCCGGCTGCGCACGCCGATCTGAAGCTGTGCAACCGCACCAACAGCACCATCGGCGTGGCGCTGGGCTACAAGGACGACAAGGGCTGGGCCTCGGAAGGCTGGTGGAACGTGCCGCCGAAGCAATGCAAGGTATTGCTGCAAGGCGACCTGATAGCCCGCTATTATTACATTTTCGCCATCGACTACGACAAGGGCGGCACCTGGAGCGGGCCGGCCACCCTGTGCATTCAGGACAAGATTTTCACCATCCGCGGCCGCACCAACTGCGAGGCCCGCGGCTATCGCACGCAAGGGTTCTATGAGGTCGACACGGGCGAAAAGATCGATTTCACCATCATGCTCAAGGACGACAGCAAGCATCACAAGAGCAAGAAACAATAATGCCTGGCACGGGCTGGAAGAGTAGAGGGGATACAGAAAAACCGTGAAACGCGAGCGCAAGGTAAAGATCATCGCCACCCTTGGCCCGGCTTCCGATACCGAGGAAAAGATCGAGGCCCTGTTTCTGGCCGGCGCGGATGTCTTTCGCGTGAATATGAGCCATTCCTCGCACGAGCAGCTGAAGGCCTATCACGACATGATCCGCGCCGTGGAAAAACGCCACGGGCGGCCCATCGGCATTCTCGTGGACTTGCAGGGGCCGAAGCTGCGCATTGGCGAAATCGCCGATCCGCCCGCGATTCTGGAGCCCGGCGACACCTTCGTGCTGGACGACGATCCGACACCGGGCAACACCGAGCGCGTGCATTTGCCGCACCCGGAAATTTTCGAGGCCATCCGGCCCGGCGACCAGATGTTGCTCAACGACGGGTTGATCCGCCTTTCGGTGCTGGAGGTGCAGGATGGGCGCATCGTCACCCGCGTCGTCTATGGCGGCCCATTGTCCTCGCGCAAGGGCGTGAACCTGCCCGATACCGTGGTGCCGCTCTCCGCCATGACCGAGAAGGACAAGGAGAACCTGGACTACGCCTGCGAACTGGGGGTGGACTGGATCGCGCTTTCCTTCGTGCAACGCCCTGACGACGTGGCCGCGGCCAGAAAGCGCGTGCGTGGCCGCGCCGGCGTGCTGGCCAAGATCGAGAAACCGGCCGCGCTGCGCTGCCTGCGCGAGATCATCGACCTGTCCGACGCCCTGATGGTGGCGCGCGGCGACCTGGGCGTGGAGCTGCCGCTGGAATCGGTGCCCGGCTGGCAGAAACGAATCACCCGCGCCGCGCGGCGCGCCGGCAAGCCGGTGGTGGTGGCCACCCAAATGCTGGAATCGATGATCGAGAACCCCTCGCCCACCCGCGCCGAGGTTTCCGACGTCGCCACCGCCGTCTTCGAAGGCGCGGACGCCATCATGCTTTCCGCCGAATCGGCCGCCGGCAAGTGGCCGGTGGAGGCGGTCATGACCATGGACCGCATTGCCCAGAACGTGGAAAGTGACCCCAACTACAAGGACATCATCCGCAGCCAGCTGGAAACCCGGCCCGAGCCGACGACCGCCGACGCCATCTCCTCCGCGGCGCGCTCCATCGCAGAGACGCTGAAAGTGGCCTGCATCGTCAGCTACACTTCTTCCGGCGCCACCGGCCTGAGGATCGCGCGCGAACGCCCGGAGGCGCCCATCATCGCACTATCGCCGCGCATCGAGACGGTGCGCCGCCTGGCCATCGTCTGGGGCCTGCACTGCGTGCTCACCGACGACCCG
>JALVFB010000167.1 GCA_027030295.1 Hyphomicrobiales bacterium | reverse complement strand
ACGCGGGCGGCGGGTGCGCATGTTCAAGAAGGGGCCGGATTACATCGACCCGCTATGGCATCGGCTGGCCAGCGGGCGGGCGAGCTACAATCTCGACTTCAACACCCAGGAGCCGGAGGAAATCGCCGCGCTGTTCGCCAGCCGCGCGGCGGGGACGGATATTTCCATCATCGAGGCCAACAAGGGGCTGCACGACGGGCTGGCGCTGGATGGCGCCGATTCCAACGCGGCGCTGGCGAGGCTGCTGGATGCGCCGGTGGTGCTGGTGATCGACACGGAGGGCATCACGCGCGGCATCGCGCCGCTGCTGTTGGGCTATCAGGCGTTCGATGAAGGCGTGCGCATTGCCGGTGTCATCCTGAACCGGGTGGCGGGGCCGCGGCACGAGGCGAAGCTCAGGGCGGCGGTTGAGCATTACACGGATATTGAAGTGCTGGGCGCGGTGCGGCGCAGTTCCGAGCTGGTGCTGCGCGAGCGGCACCTGGGGCTGACGACGCCCGGAGACCTGGCGGCGCGGGAGCAATGGCTTTCCGCCATCGGGCGCACGGTGGCGGAACAGGTGGATCTGGCGCGTATCGAATCAGTGGCGGCGGGGGCGCCGTCTTTCACCGTGTCCATGCCGGAGGCGCCAGGGCAGGTGGGCGCGGGGCTGCGCGTGGCGGTGGCGCGGGACGCCGCCTTCTGCTTCACCTACGCCGACGATCTGGAACGCATGGAGGCGGCGGGTGCGGAACTCGTCTTCTTCAGCCCGCTGCACGACGCGGGCCTGCCGGAGAACATCGACGCGCTGTTCCTGCCCGGCGGATTTCCGGAGACGCACATGCGGGAGCTGGAAGCCAATGTCGGCATGCGGCGTTCGGTGGCGGACGCCATTCGCGGCGGGCTGCCGACCCATGCCGAGTGTGGCGGGCTGATGTATCTCGCCGAACGCATCCGGTGGGGCGAGCGGTCGGCGGAGATGTGCGGCGTGGTGCCCGGCGAGGCGGTGATGCACGAGAGGCCGCAGGGGCGGGGCATCGTGCATCTCGCCGCCAGTGGCGCGGCGCCGTGGACGCCCGCACGCGGAGCGGGGGAGGTGATTCGTGCGCACGAGTTCCATTATGCGGCGCTGGAAAAATGCCCGTGCGAACAGTTGGTCTTCGCGTGGGATGTGCAGCGTGGCTTCGGCATCGATGGCAAGCGCGATGGCGTGGTATTGCACAATCTGGTGGCCGGGTTCGCGCACTTGCGGCACACGCGGCAGTCGCCGTGGGTGGATGCTTTCCTGACGTTCGCGCGCCATCAGAAGCTGGCCGCGCGCGCCACGTCCACGCTGCGGGACGCCATTTCGTGACATCCTTGTCCTAGGTCAAGGCGCCATGCCACGCATCGCGGCATGGCGAAAGGGGCCGCGCCGGACGACCACGTTGAAATAGAGGGGCATGATGAGGAAAATTTGCGGCGTGTTGGTGTTGGCGCCGGTGCTGGCGCTGGGGGTGATGACGTGGTTCTTCGTGATCCGCGGCAGCACGGTGCAGGGCGAGGACGGGCGCACGGTGGTGATGCTGTCGCCGTCTGATCGAGCCTTTTTCCTGTCCGAAATGCGTGGCTGGCTGGAGAGTGTGCAAGGGATCTCGGAGGCGCTGGCGGAAGGCGACATGAAACGCGCGGCGGAGGAGGCCAGAGCCGCCGGCAAGGTGGACATGAGCGAGATCCCCGGATCCTTGCTGCGCAGCATTCCGGCGGAGATGAAGACGCTGGGCCTCGACACCCACGCGGCCTTCCGCACGTTGGCGAAGGAAATCGAAGGCGGCAAGAACGGGAAGGAAGCGCTGAAGATGCTTTCCGGCCTGATGCTCAACTGCGTGGGCTGTCACGCCAGCTATCGGGTGGAGGCGAAAAAGGAGTAGGTCGCCGCAGCGCCAGGGAGGTCTTTCCTCGAGATGCCGGCTTTCGTCGGCATGACGTCTCAGCCTTCCGGCTCGAAGGAGATGACCTCTGCGGCGGGGTGGGCGGACTTTTCGCGCATGATGTGCACGCCCAGCCGCGCGCCGGGGATGCGGTCCAGCTTCTCCACCCGCACCTCTGCGCGCATGGCCAGCGGATGGGCCAGCACATGGGCGGCGATTCGTTCGGCCAGCGTTTCGGTGAGGTTGATGTGATCGCCGTTCACGATGTCGCGGATGCCGTCGATGATATAGTCGTAACACAACGTGCGGCCGATGTCCTCGGCCCGGTCGGCGGGCAGGATGTCGGCGGCCACGTCCACCCGCACGCGCTGGGCGCGCCCCTTTTCCGGCGCATGAATGCCGATGCGCGCGTCCAGCAGCAGGTCGCGCACGTAAATGCGGTCGAAATGGCGGGTATCTTCCGCGCCGGTGGCGGGCTGACGCGTGGCCAGCGGACGATCGAAGGTCATTGCCGGTAGCGGCCTCCGTGGCTGGAATGGGCGCGAAAACCGCCGTCTAGATGAAATGCCCGTCGCGCGTTGTCAATGGGGCGGGCGGCCACGCTTTTCCGGGGCGGAATGCCGCAGGTGGGGCGTCGCGGCGTTTGACGGGTGTCAAAGCATACATATTCCACATCCTGCATCCTGCATCCGCTTAGTGGAACGCCAGAGAGGTTGAGGGGTGCCATGAAAGGACGTGCGCAAATCTCATTGTTCGCTCTTGCGCTTGGCGCGGTGATGCTCGCGGGCACCGCCGGTTCGGCCATGTCGGAAGAGGTGAAACTGTCCGAGAAGGAGTTCAATCGCGCAAAGCAGCTCTACTTCGAGCGTTGCGCGGGGTGCCACGGCGTGTTGCGCAAGGGCGCGACGGGCAAGAACCTGGAGCCGAAGAACACGAAGAAGCTGGGAACGAAGAAACTCGTCCGCATCATCACGCAGGGCACGGACGGCGGCATGAACCCGTTCAGCGATATCTTCAGCAAGGAAGATATCCTGCTGCTGGCCAAATACATCCAGCTGCCGCCGCCGAAGCCGCCTGAGATGTCCCTGGCGATGATGAAGAAGGCCACGAAGGTCTACGTGAAGCCGGAGAATTATCCAACGAAGCCACTG